>JAJPZJ010000051.1 GCA_021204405.1 Tannerellaceae bacterium
GGACCCCCTGCTCCCAAAGCAGGTGCGCTAACCGGACTGCGCTACACCCCGTTTTGCAAACTATTTATTGTCGATTGCGGTGTAAAAGTACGATTAATTCCGCAACTTCCAAACATTCCATGAATTTATTTTTACTTTTGCAGAGGGATCATATGATCCTTGTTATCCGTAACACAATAATCTTATTTATAAATTTCTGACAACTAAATAAATAATTATAGAAATTAAAATTAACATACCAAATGAAAGAAGTGAACATAAAATTTACCTATTTGTTATATTTTTAAAAGAAAGACTATGGTAATTGCATATACAAAGACCTATTCGGAAAAAACAAATTGAGGAACAAAAAATATTATTGATCAATTTATCACACGGGAAAAAATTAACGTAGATAAATGGTATAAAGAAGTACGTAGTCCCAAAAATGGAGGCAATCGCATAGAAGAGATCATCCGGGACATGGAACCTGGGGATACACTTATTGTGGCTGATATATCCCGGTTGAGCCGTAAAATAATGGAGATCCTTCATATCATTGTTCTTTCCATGGAAAGAGGCATTACTTTACATTGCCTGAAAGACGGATATAGCTTTGGGCCCAATATGGATACCCAAAGCCTGGCATTAGCATTTGGACTGGCTCCGGAAATAGAAAGAGGGCTTATTTCATCCCGAACCCGTGAAGCGCTTTCTATCAGTAAAAGTCAAGGCTCAAAATTAAGCCGGCCTAAAGGTAGTTCGCAGCTCGAACGGTTACTTTCCCTGAAAGACCAGATCGAAAAGGATGTGTTAGAAGAGAATGCTACCTACAGTGAATTGGCAGAGTATTATAAAGTTTCGCTTAGTAGCTTTAAAAGGTTTGTAAAAGAGAATCTACACTTACCGCCAAAGAAGAGAGGAGATAGATAATAAGAAAAACTTAATAAATAAAAACAAAAGCCGGCTCCATGTATGGAAGCCGGCCTTTTATATATCAGTTTATTTACCTTATTATTTCGCGTAGCTTACAGCACGTGTTTCACGGATTACTGTAATCTTAACCTGACCCGGATAAGTCATTTCGTCCTGGATCTTTTTAGCGATCTCGTTTGAGAGGTTTTCGGTATCTTTATCGTCGATCTTATCAGCTCCTACAATCACACGCAGTTCTCTACCCGCCTGGATAGCATAGGTTTTCACTACGCCCGGATAAGAAAGTGCCAACTGTTCCAGATCATTGAGACGTTTAATATAGGCCTCTACGATCTCACGGCGTGCTCCCGGACGTGCTCCGGAGATAGCATCACATACCTGAACGATCGGAGCTAACAATGTTTGCATTTCCACTTCGTCGTGGTGAGCTCCTACAGCATTACAGATATCTGCTTTTTCTTTATATTTCTCACACAATTTCATACCCAGAATAGCATGTGGCAATTCCGGTTCATCATCAGGCACTTTACCTATATCATGTAATAAGCCGGCTCTTTTAGCTTTTTTCGGGTTCAATCCCAACTCTGATGCCATTACCGCACACAGGTTAGCGGTTTCACGGGCATGTTGTAATAGGTTCTGTCCGTAAGAAGAACGGTACTTCATTTTACCGATCATACGGATCAGTTCGGGATGTAACCCATGGATACCTAAGTCGATCACTGTACGTTTACCGGTTTCAATCATCTCTTCTTCCACCTGTTTTCTTACTTTGGTTACCACCTCTTCGATACGGGCGGGATGGATACGTCCATCCTGAACCAGTTGGTGCAATGCCAGCCGGACAATTTCGCGGCGTACAGGATCAAATCCCGACAGAACGATCGCTTCAGGAGTATCATCTACAATGATTTCAATACCGGTTGCAGCTTCAAGGGCACGGATGTTACGGCCTTCACGCCCGATGATCCGGCCTTTTATTTCGTCGGAATCAATATGGAATACGGTGATAGAATTCTCGATAGCGGTTTCGGTAGCTACCCGCTGGATAGATTGGACAACGATCTTTTTAGCCTCTTTATTGGCTGTCATTTTTGCCTCCTCCATAATCTCGTTGATATAAGAGGCAGCATCTGTTTTAGCTTCATCTTTCAACGACTCGATCAGCCGTTCTTTCGCATCTTCGGTAGACAGGCCGGAAAGTGTTTCGAGATGTTCTATCTCTCGCTGGTGTAATTTATCTAAATCCTGTTTTTTACGTTCTACGATTTTCAATTGGGCAGCCAGGTTTTCTTTTACAGCTTCCACTTCCGCATTTTTACGTTGAAGATCTTCCTGGCGTTGGTTAATAGTCAGTTCTTTTTGTTTCAGCTTTGCCTCTATAGACTGAATCTTGGCATTTCTTGACGATACCTGTTTTTCAAGGTCGGCCTTCAGGTAGATAAACTTCTCTTTGACTTCAAGTAATTTATTCTTTTTGATCACTTCTGCTTCTTTTTCGGCTTCCCGCAGGTAGCTGTCGTACTTCGACTTTAACAGATAGCGCATCGTAAACCACGTTAGTAAACCTCCGATGATAAAGGTTACCAGTCCTATGATTATATACTCTCCCATTTTTGTTAGTTATTTAATTCATTTATATATAAAAAAGCACCACCTTACACATTATTCTGTGCAAAAGTAGTGCGGATACTCCTTTCTAAAACGATATAAAAATTACTTACCCTTCCCGTTTCGTCAGATAGTCTTCTATCTGGTTTGTTAACTGAAATATTTTATCTGTAAAAGGGGTTGTATCATTTCTATCTTCCAGCTGCAAATTATGCATTGACAATTGCAAAGCAACCATGGCTAACAAATCTCTCATATCCAAGTCAGCACTAGCGAAACGCTCGTCATACTGATTTATTTTATTTTTAATTTGTTTTGCGGCTTTCCTTGCTAATTCTTCCTCGCTCCGATCGATCCAAAGGCCGTATGTTTTATCGGCTATTTCTACATGTATCAGAAATTTATCGTTCATAGCGTGTTTTATTCATTGAGTAGTGCAATGCACTTATCTACTTCCCGCACTAGTTTGGATAACCGGCTTTTTGCACTTTTCAGTTCCTCTTCATTTACAGAAACTACCCGTGCAGTCAACAGGTTATCGCATCTGGTCTTCAATTCACCGATCGTATTTATTGCCTGACGTAACTCACACTCTTTACTATCCAGTGCTTTCGTTAATTCATCGATCTGCTTTTGTTGTTTATCACATAATTCGATCAATTTACGGAGCCTGAACTCAAAGTCAGCCAATATCCTCTTCTGATCTTCGGTCATTTCGTACCAAATTCTACACAAAAGTAAACTTTACAATTGAATTTAGCAAAATTCGCCTCTTTTTTTCCTTGAAGCCGGAAGGATACAAAAAAGCCGTTCAAATTGTATCTGAACAGCCCTAATCTCTTACTGGGTAAGTTGCATTTACACTAATGCAACTAATAGATCACCTTCAACTTCTTCAAATGTTAATTTGCCTTCTTTAGCCAACCAACCGAAAGCAGCATATAAATCTTTGTCTGCTTTGATTTTAGTGGCCTTTTTTACAGCTTTAACACTCATCTTTCCGCCTTCATTTAAAGCAATCCAAACAAGTCCTGCATTTGTTCCAATCAATTCGATCATGTCTCTTTTTATTTTTGTTAACGGCGGCAAATTTAAGTATAAATCTACAAACACAAAAAAAAAGAAGATGTTTTTTAGCATAAAAAGGCGCATTTCGTCACAAAATTTATATAATTAACGAATTAAGAGGATATTTTCTTATTCGTTAACACTAAAAAAGAGCTCTTTTCGCACATTTGTAGCTGAAACATATTCAATTAGCAACTCTTCAGCCATTCTACCCGCTTCTTCCAGACCGGCCTTCCCGGCATAGCCGTTGATAATCATTAACAGATGGGTAGTATCCATATCAATTTTTGTTCTTTCTTCATCACTGGTAGGGGTACCGATCCCTCCTGAAGTATCCCGGTAAACAGGTAGCCCGGCAATATTTAAAAGTCCGCGCCCGATCGCATGATAAATTTCATTTTCACGTCCGACACCCAGTACCAGTTGTTGCCCATCTATTTTATTCCGGTCAAATCCTCCGATAGAATAACCGGTAACTAATGAGACATAATTGATAATATCAACCAGGGTATCTATTTTATAGAGAGGCAGGCCGCGTATAATACGCCGGCGCAGCGCTTCTGCCGAAGGGCGGTAACGGTTAGGGTCTTTCCCTAACTTTTTGTAGGCTGTACGGGTGGCTGCTATGGTGAGAAGTTTATTCACCTCCTCTATTTTAGTGGTAGTGCACAGGAGTTCTTCAAATGCAGTGATCTCTTTCCAAAGGTATTCGTTGGAAACTGTATTTCTTACTTCACAGGTAAGAGCCAGTATGTGCAGGTCCGGACACGCGGAGGCGATCTGTCCGGAAATAGAAATTTGTATATCCATAGGTTATCCGTTTAATTTAATTCCTGTCAGAAAGCGCCCACATTTTATTCCCAGCCGGCGTGCGGAATAAAATGTCTCATGATGAGTATAGGTACATATACCAGCAACTTCAATATTTTCGGCCGGAACACCTGCATCCAGTAGCTGGCAGCGGTTGGCTTCCCACAAATCGATATGATGTTTACCCGTCAGCGGGTTTACTTCTATAATAGTAGGCTTATCAAGACCAATGGCACGGAAAGACGCAGCCACCTCCTCTCCCACCTCAAAACAGGATTTGCCGATAGAAGGCCCTATAGCAGCATATATGGTAGTAGCAACAGAACCATACTCCTTTATCATTGTACGCACAACCTTTCCGGCAATTCCGGCCACCGTCCCTCTCCATCCGGCATGTGCAACACCTATTACATGCTTGTCCGGATCGTAAAAAAGCACCGGTACACAATCGGCAGTACCGACTGCAATACATATATCAGGAATAGCCGTTATAAGTGCGTCCACTCCGGATAAAAACCCGCTTTGTTCCTCCGGACTTTCCTTCAAAAGAGCGGCACTGATTATTCTTACTTCATTTCCATGTACCTGGAAGGGGGTAAAAAGATGTGCCGGTTGTACTTCTATAGCCTCTGCCAGCCTAATACGGTTTTGCTCTACTTTATGCGGATTATCTCCATTCCAACTATTCAGATTGAAAGAAGCGTAATTCCCTTCGCTTACTCCTCCCCGGCGAGTGGTTATAAAATGAGAAATGTTACAAAACCGGGACAAACCGGGAAATTGCAACATTTCTATTGTTTTATGCTTCAGGCTCGTCATCGTCCCAGTCATATACTTCGTATTCTTCGTCATCATCCAGATCGTCGTCAACCGAAAAGATAAAGTCTTCATCGTCGTCAAGCTGCAGGCTGCTCACATCTATGTTTTTATGAACAACCTTTTCAACATCGTGGAAGTCTTCCCTATTCAGTTCTTTCCATAAAAGGTCTTTCAGTTCATTTATTCCCATGCCGGTAACGGCCGAGATAAATATGTATGGAATACCTTCCGGCAAATCCTGTGAAAGTCCCTCTATCAATTCGTCATCCAGCAAATCGCTTTTGGTAATAGCCAGTATACGACGTTTTTCCAGTAAGTCGGGATTATACTTTACCAGTTCATTATGAAGTATTTCATATTCTTTCCGGATATCGTCGGCATCGCCTGGTATCATAAAAAGCAATAAGGAGTTTCGCTCAATATGACGTAAAAAGCGTAATCCCAACCCTTTTCCTTCACTGGCTCCTTCTATAATTCCCGGGATATCGGCCATTACGAACGAGCGGTTATCGCGGTAACTTACAATTCCGAGATTGGGTTCGAGCGTGGTAAAAGGATAATTGGCGATCTTCGGTTTAGCAGCCGAAACGACTGACAGTAAGGTGGATTTACCGGCATTGGGAAAACCAACCAGCCCAACATCAGCCAACAGTTTTAATTGAAGGATTACCTGACGTTCCTGTGCAGGTTCACCGGGTTGCGAATAACGGGGCGCCTGGTTGGTAGAGGTTTTAAAATGGGTATTCCCCTGTCCGCCACGGCCACCTTTCAGCAGCATGACCTGCTGTCCATCCTCCATTACATCACAAATATATTCACCGGTTTCGGCATCATATACAACCGTACCACAAGGAACCTCTATGATACGGTCCTGCCCGTCCTTACCCGAGCTACGTTTGGCACCGCCACTTTCGCCGCTGGTTGCAAAAATATGACGTTCATATCTAAGGTGCAGCAAGGTCCAGTAATTCCGGTTACCCCGTAAATAAACATGGCCTCCCCTACCTCCGTCGCCTCCGTCGGGTCCCCCCTTGGGAATATATTTTTCACGACGGAAATGAGAAGACCCCCTGCCTCCTTTTCCTGAGCGGCAATAGATCTTTACATAATCTACAAAGTTTGATTCAGCCATCTTATTACTTATCTATAATTAATTATTTGATGCGTTAATAGCCTCTTTGATACGGCCAAATATCTCTTCGATCGAGCCCATACCGTGGATAGCTACATGTTTTCCTTCCTGAATATAGTATTCAGCCAAAGGAGCTGTCTGGTTGTGGTATACTTCCAGTCTTGATTTGATGGTTTCCAGGTTGTCATCTGCACGGCCGGATACTTTACCTCTTTCCAGCAGGCGGTTGATCAGTTCGTCTTCATCTACCTGCAGGTTTACCATTATAGTTACATCCTGGCCACGTTTTACCAACATTTCTTTTAAAGCTTTAGCCTGTGGAATCGTACGTGGGAATCCATCGAAGATCACCCCTTTCGAGTTTTCTTTACTATCCAATACTTTTGCCAGCATATCCACAATCAGTTCGTCCGGGACCAACTGACCCTTTTCAATATAACCCTGTGCAATCTTACCAAGTTCTGTTTCGCCTTTGATTTCTGCACGCAATACATCACCGGTTGAGATATGATCCAAGCCGAACTCTTTAATGATTAACTCACTTTGTGTACCTTTCCCTGATCCGGGTGCACCAAAAATCACTACATTCAACATACCCTATTCTCTTTTTCGTGTTTATAATGTTATTTGTTTACTTTCACTCTTGAATAACCCGGTATATATCCCGGTAAGCACGTCCTAATTCATCATAATCTAATCCATATCCTACAATAAAATCTCCCGGGATTTCCAGACCTACATAATCCGGTTGAATATCACACTTTAATGAACCCGGTTTAAAAAGCATGGTAACCAGTTTTACTTCGGCTGCACCTTCATCCCTGAATTTATTCATTACATATTGCATGGTAAATCCTGTATCGATAATATCTTCCATCAGGATCAGTGTGCGCCCCTTAATATCTGCCTGTACAGGCATTACCTCCCGGATAATTCCCTGGGTATTGGTTCCTCGGTAGGAAGAATAACGGGCAAATGTTATTTCGTAATAATCGTTCAGGCAACACATTAGTTCCGAAGTAAACATAAAAGCTCCATTCAGGATACTTACAAATAAGGGGTTAGTGCCTTCTATATCTTTCCGGATAGTTTCTGCCATGGCTGCTATAGCTGCTTTGATCTTTGCTTCCGGAATGAATAGTTCAAAATCTTTGTCCTTTAACCGAATTCTATTCATATTATGTTAAGCTGTGAAGGCGCAAAGGTACAATTTTTTTATAATCAGCCCATCATATCTGTGGCTATTATGATTCAATTACATTTTACAACTGCTGTTAAACAGGGTAATAAAAAAAGACTCCTCCCTGAAACCAATTCAGGAAAGGAGTCTCAAAAAAAAGGATTAAAAGAGAAGAATTTAGTATCCTTATAGCTTATATTAAAATAGAATACTTAACATTTTACCGGACAATCACTGATTGCGAATAAACAGAGCCGTCGCCTGTAACAACCTTGATGATATATACATCGGTTTTTATTGTCAACAACCTGGTATATTGCTCCTGCGCCTGTATCCACATCCCGGTATCATATACTTTACGGCCACTGGTATCGTGTATACTGATGCGTTTGATCCCTTTATCGGCAGATACTGTCAGGTGTTTGTTTACACAGTTTACCCGTACATTTTTGTCCATAAGGTCATCCAGTGCCTGCGACGACTCCAACAAATGAATAACGAACCGGTCTTTATCCGTATATTGTTGTTTTTCTGAAACAGGACGTTGGATAAAAGTATAGGCAGAAGCAGTACGTAAATCTATATATTTATTCAACGCTTTATCTTCCAGTACAGGATACAGGTTATGGAATGCTATAAAGTTATCGGTATTTTCAAATATAAGTTGTACCTCTTCGTTGGTATCCGAAGTCTTGATTCCTAAAGGAACCTGTTCGGTATCATAATCGAGTAGCTGCACACCATTATAAGTATTATCGGTTGAGCTGATAAAGAATGCTTCCGGTAACAAATGATTTGCCGGGTCAATCATTTTAGTAACACTTTTCCCGTCAACAAAACCTCCACGAACAGGAATTAATTGAATAGAAGCACCCCCTGTTCCCTGCTGGTTGATTGTACGTATGCTCAAAGAGAAATGGTTCACTGCTTCCATATCGCCTTTTATAAAGTCTGCTCCGGTAAGTGCGTTTGTTCCTTCCAACGGGAAATAAAGTGCCTGTGTTCCTGAGGTAGTAAATGTAACTACAAATGCCTGAAGCGGACCAATATTATTATCTGCATCGAACAAAAGGCTTTCCCAGGATGCGCTGGCCTGCGAATAGACCTTATATCCCACATTTGCCAGGGTAGAACTATTAGCTTCATAGAAGCGCTGTGAATTCATAGAGGCCATAAACGGATTACCAATCATTACCTCCAGTGCGGAGGCCAGAACTGAAACATCAAGCTGGTAACCTTTATCACCGGATGGTAAGGTTGAAGTAGCATTCGAATCATCTTCAAAGATAAAGCGGTAAGCCAGCTCTCCCCGGTCTGCATATCCAATAGGGGAATTCAATATTTTCAATGTTTCTTTATCGTAATAATATAAACGGCTTTCTTCCAACAAAGGGAAATACCGGTGGTTCGGACGCCAGGGAGCAATTTCATCATTTTCGAAATAAGGCATTTCCAGAATTCCTTTTAACCCTTCCAGGTCACGGTGATCTGAATAACCAATTTTACTACTATTATAAGAGGCTACTTCTACAGCCAATGCATTATAGGTTTCTGTTAAGACAATATCATTAGTAGAGAACGATTCCGAAAAATCCCCTGTAGTTATTTCACCGGTCTCCGGGTTCTCCATATTAAAGACATATTGCCAGGTATACGGATAGCCGGCCAGGGCAAAGTCTCCAGATACCATTCTTTTCAGTGGGGCTGCCAATGTATATTTCCGGTCGCGTTCCATAAAGGCAGGTGCATATTCGTCACCACTGGCTGCCGGCTGGGTAGTGGTTGCCCCATCGTACATACCAAAGTTATATTGAACAAAAGCGCGGTTGTAGTCCAGCAGGTGCGGATAAGCCGTCTCTCCTCCGAAGTGGTAAATGATACTATCCGCTTTCGGCTCATTGAAGCGGGCATCAAAAAGGGTGCGGTCTGTATAATCTTCATCCAGTGACGGATAGTTTGCCAGATTTCCAGGGATATGGACAGTAGTACATTTTTGCGGGATGGTTTCTACCGGATCGCCATTGCTGTCGCTCCAGTTATCGATATTATTCCAGTTAAAATCGTTCTGGCTTCCGTTCCAGTACATGAGTGGCAATGTCAGTACATACGGATCACTTACATCAGATTCACAAACAGTACTATCCCGCCTGACAGAGACAGTATATATACCCGGTAAAGTTGTCTCCCAAACGTCCGTACCTTCACCCAACTCTTCTGTAGCGGCATTGGTATGGCGGTACCAGGTATAAATATAGGGTTCATTATCCGGATTGTCTACGATAGCTATCAATTGTGCAGTAGTGCCCGGCACAATATTACAATCACCATCAATTACCGGCTTGTCCGGAATGGCATATATAATAGGTACGGGAACATCTGTAATCCATGAACCACAATTTTCAATCGGTAATGTGATCTCTACCCGGAATACACCTCCCTGATGAACATTAATATCGATCATATCAATATCATATCTGGCAGAGGTTGCTCCATCAATCATTTCAAAAGTCCCCTCCTCGCCTGTCGGAGAGAAATACCACTGATAACCATCTACTTTTCCTATATTCTGGTCGACTTCCAGATAAACATCTATCTGTTTATCACAAAGATAGCGGTCATCATCAGTTCCATGCCAGCCATAAATATCCGCAGCCGTATCACCGGTTGTATATAAACGGAACTGGTAAGTAGAGCTCCAGTGGTCGGGACAGTCTTCACTGGCTACCTGGATATACCATACATACTTCTGCTGATTAGGCTTATAGATTTGCAAATCCAGAATAATTTCTGTTACTCCGTCGGGAGTGACCATATCCCTGGAGTAAAGTGTATCAATCGGATTAAATTCACTTCCTTCCTCATCAGACCAGTATTTAAACCGGACATATCCCCGTCCTTTCACCCATAAAGAGGCTTTATAAATATCATTTTGCAAGTCATCATCACACACTATAAAAATGGAGTTACCCAAATCGATCGTAGGAGTAATATACTGTTCAAAAGTCACATCTTCACCTACGCTTAGATTACTGCAACTACCATCGGTAGTGGAATTATAATTCCCCCCATCATAGGGAAAAAAGCGAACCTGATAATCGCCCGGCTCTTCCAGGGCTACCTCTGCCACATCTCCGGAGTTTGTCCAGGTAGAGTAATATTCTTTCCCGTCACTATCAAAAACAACCATCCTGTACTGGTATCCATAATCTGAACTTTTTATTGTACCACCATTCAGTAAATATTGTCCCCGTCCCCTTATCAGGTATCTTGTAATATCGCAATCATATTTTTGTTCTTCTATATCAAAGTCAAATTCGTCGGCTACTTTTTCAATCGTAACAGGATAATCCGCATAGCAGGCATCCTGATCATCCGGTGCACCCGTATAATAGATACTTAATGTATAGGTTCCTACCGGCACATCTGTCCACACAATTGTATTTGTTTTTCCGGATGTATAATCTACCGTCCGTTCCAATATCAGATTATAACTTGCATCGTACAGGTAGTAAGTAATACTGAAGGGCATATACACCTCTTTATCCGAATTCCCGAATATGACCTGCAAGGCTCCAGTATCAAAATCACAGTTACGTAGGTTATAATGTCCGGCTACATCATCTATATTATTATAATGGATTGCTTCCTGTACAAGCACTCCGCCAATGTTTCCCCCGGAAGAAGGAACCGGGCAAAAAGTATAAACCTCTTCTCCCGGTTCATCAGAAGCAGAGCTGACTGTAATCCGGTAACATTCATTGTATTCAAAGCCACCCACCAACCGGATGATAGATGTATACCATTCGATTGAATCATTGCTATTGGCTGCACCGAACAGGTCATTAACAGGCACCCAGGAGGAACCTTCCTGCCGCTCCACGAATGTAGTTAACGGAAAGTATTTAGAATCCAGGCAATAGCTGAAATTGGTTATATACTCATTGGTAATCGCAATTTTATATCCGGGAGTTCCAATCCCGCCTTCTAGCGCACAACCATCTTCAAAATATAAAATTCGTCCGTTACATACACTGTCGATTCGTCCGGTAAAGTGGCATCAATGGTTAATACAGAACTATCACAAGGATGTATCAGAGAAACGGTTAATGTTTTACTGGGGTCAAAATTCTGTATGGTGATTACTGTCTGGTTAGTCATATAACCATACGTACCGGATTGTTCATCTTCTCCTCCGGCATCATATACCCAGCTCATCTGAATATACTGGTAATAGGTAGTAGCTGTTTCCGCATCTCCTATAATTACATTTTCCGTACTCGCATTCTGGTACAAATTATAATATAAAGATAGCTGGCCACAGATTACTGTATTACCGTATGCCATGGTATAATCAAATTGGGCAGTGTTTATATCATTAAAAGAGGGCAGGTCAGCAGCCGGTGCATCCAAAGAAAATACATTGGTTGTCACTATCTGGCTTCCATCACAGGCATCGGTGATACGTACCCAGTAATCACCATTGGAAAGCCCTGTAAAATAAAAATCATCGTTAGTATAAGCTGTTTCAGTTTGTAATACGTTATTATCCGTATCTAATAATTCTAATGTAAAAGGCGGCCGGCCATTAGTAATCTCCACACGAATTTGTCCGTCTATTTCACAATAGCCATCATCGCGTACAGAGAATAACCGGATCGTAGGATCGCCCGGATATTGATCATCAATTACAATATCTTCCCATTCAGCCCGGCTACCATCACCACCATCTACTACCTGGAGCGAATAGGTTCCGGCCGGAAGCGTAGTAAAATATTATCATTCTCCTGGCTGGCATAAGTAATACCATCCCTGTAAAGATAGTAAGAAATAGTCTGGCCACTCCCTCCGTCGGTTTGAATATGGATCTCACCGTTTCCATAACAGGTAGCCGGAACAGTAGTTACATTCTCAATGGTTATGCTCTACCCCCCCCCACAGGGGAATAAATAACAGAAAAAAGAGCAAGGTGCGTTTTAGCATAAAGTCATTCATTTATTTGGATTAGTAAGAAATCTTTCCCTTTGTGCGCAAAAATCAAAGCCTCACTCTTTTCCTGTTTCACAGAAAAGAGTGAGGCTTTGATAAACAAGGCTTGCATTAAAGACCTATATTATTACGCAACGAAATTACATATAAAATATTTAATGTGAAATTTAAACAGTACTTATGTCAGAAATTCTCATATTGTTCATACGTATCCCATTCTTTTACGGTTACCTGTACATCCAATTTAGCTGTCTGCAGAGGTCCATGGAAGATAAAATTAACTTCCAATATCCAATTCATTTTAGGAGCAACCGGGATCTCTATCAATTCCGATCCGTTTACCTCTGCAAAAAAATGATTCGCCGGGATTATCCGGATGAGGTAAACTGGCTTTCAGCTTTAGCAGGCTGGTTGTTATATCCTGCGGATCAGCTTCAGCAAAATCTTCACCCCGGTGAGCCGGAACAATAAAACGCACCGTATCGGCTGTAAGTCCGTTAGCTGCATCAAAACTGATGGTTTGATGCAAGGGTACGGTGGCCACATCCGGCTGGTCTTTGTCCGGGTATAACCCACCGTCCCACTTCAAGGTGATAGGTACATCCCAAAGCTCGAAAAAGCACAGGTCGGGATATTGAGTAAACAGATCCGTATCAAAATCTTCATATTGAAGGATTACATCTACACGTGCTACGTTGCGTACCAGTGTAACCTCTCCTTCTACATCCGTTTCCTGCATATCCACCTCTGTTAATGAGCCATATAATAATTCCGGCATAGCATTAAGATATTGACCATTAACCGACATTTCATACATAATCCCATCGGTCATTGTACTACCTGTTGGTTCCATGACAGCCGAAATATCTCCGTCCGCACTACTAACCAGCGCAAAATCCCATATCCCGGGATCCATCTCTACCGTGATCACATTCCCATCAGGGGATAAATCCTGAGTTCCAAAATATTTATTATATAGCTGATCCTGGTCAAAAACAAACAAAGAAAGCTTTGACATCACATCATCGCCTGCCGCATCTGCGCGTGTCAGAGCTCTGGTTACCCGAAGTTCGAGTGTCCTACCCTCCCCATCTTCTTTTATCTTCTTTCCTTTATCATCATCCGACGAGCAGGCCGTCAATATACTCCCTGCTGAAAATAGCACTATACCAACCAGCATTTGCATGGCCGTCCGTACAGATACATATCCGGTATTTTGTTTCATACTTCCCATCATTAATCTGATTTTCATTTATACACGTTTCCTGTCCATGGGAACAGATTACTTCCTTTCTCCACATACACTTTTACTGGTAAATTATCCATATCCCAGGCTGTTGAACGGGTAGTTACCGCTCCTCTTGCCACTCCTAATCCGGTGATAGTAACGTATAGACCATACTGCGAGTTCCGCTGAATAGAGTTATCGGCTTCCCCGGTACTGGAAGAGCTATTGATAACAACCGGATAATAATAGGTCATCTGCTGGACATTCCGGTCTGCATCCCGGAACCTGTATTTTACCCCTATCACAAAATAGGTTGGATAGGAACCTTTCTGGGCAATATTCTCGAACAGGTAAAACCATAAAGGTGTACTATTATCCGTAATATCATAATTACCGTAGAAGTCGTACACGATCTGTTCGCCCAACCAGGGACTATAACTCGAGGAAGCTACATTAATCACACTACGAAGCGCATTATATCCATCCTGGTCGCCATACCCGAATGATCCCGAAGGTTCGTCGGCTTCGGTGGAGATACGCGATTGAAGTTTGGCGTTTAGTACAAATATCGAATCCAGTTCATATTCGACCGCAGCAGAAGCATACGAACCGAAGCCTTCAAACTCCAGTTCTTCTTTCAGGTCAAACATGATCTGGTTAATAGCTACCCGGGCTACCAGCCGTTCCAGCTCCACCGGAGCATTTCCCAAAGGAGCTTTATTAGTCTCAGTAGATAAGGCATGCGACGGGATTCCGTCTGTAGTACCGGTATATCCCAGGAAAAAGTGCTTGGCGCTCTCGTCGGGTTCAAATACTACATCCTTCACATGGGCATACATCGTAAGGTTGGTTTCCCAATCGGGTAACCCTGCCCCACTATTCGGATTTTCAGACCCTTCCAGTTGTTCATTGTTCAGGCTTCTGAAATAATTACTACCCTGGTTGGTTAATGATTCCTGCAACCCATACAGGTCGTCTATGGAAGAGACCCTATCAAAGTAACCATCCGGTGCATTGGCTATAATATAGACATCACGTGTACCGGTTGTTATATCAATATCCCTGATCTCATCTATCTCTGTATAGGAGGCAGAATATTTTTTACTTAGCCCTTTTGCCGCAGTAGTTGTAACGGTACGGTCTGTTTTACCATATCCATCCAACGTTCCGTCTTTGCGGAAAACAAGTACGGCCAGGCTATAAATTCTCTTTTCATCACTCGAATTGGGTGCACCTTCAACCCTTGTTTCAATTTCCGGTGCAGAAATATTCACAGAGAGAACCGAACTTTCGCCTGCCTCTTCTGGGATTACCTGCGACTTTTCCTGCTCATTACAAGCGAGGAAAAGCATAACCGAAAACATCACCAACAAGTATTTTAATGTTTTTATTCGGAAGTATTTTAATGTTTTTATTCGGAATATATATTTCATAATTATTTCGATAAAATTTATTTTACAATACTTGTAGTGTGCCCTGTCAGTAGTAATATCTATTTAGTTAGACGGCGGGTTTAAAATGGTTCCATTGACCACTACATGCCATCCGTCAATATCCACCAGGATGGTTATATCTCCATCTTCTCCGGTACATAATGAAAAATTAAGATTGTAATCGTATAAATTATCAAAGTTTACTCGCTGGAGACCTGCATTATTTAATTCCTGCAATAATGCTACCAGGTCAACCTCCATCAAAGTCCTGCCTAATGTATTATCTGTAAAAGTCAACCGGGGATGCCGATTGTCGGATAACCGCATTACACGGACAGTAGTAGTATAACTGTTCTGGCTATTTATATCAAATGATTGGATATAATGAACAGAATCAGTTACAAAACTATTACCAAAGTGGTAGCTTCCGTTGTCATCGTCTATACATACCTCCAGGCTATTCCCCACCTGGTCATAACAATCAATTGCTATATGGAAGGTATAGGTATCCTGTACAAGCGGTAAGGTAAACTGTTCGTTTCCTGTTACTACCTGTGCATTATAATAAGGCCCCGCATAAAAAAGATTATGTGGAATTACATCCACTACTTCATCTGTTCTTTCAATACGGAGAATTTCTTCTTCCATATGGATTTGTGCACGCTGTAAAGGAGGTGGTATCAAATCATAATCATTTTCATTATATCCTCCCCAAGCCACAAAATGATATAAACCAGGTTCGAGGGAAAGAGTAAAATGATAATCTGTAGTAAGTACCGGTACCTCATCTATCAACTCCTGCAGAAAAAGACCTTCTTCATCAAATACGAAAAGCCGCATAATATCCACTTCTGTCGGATCAATTCCCGGCTCTTTCACATTTTCACCATTATCCAGATAGGAAAAATAGACTTTGATCTCTACCGGATCGGCCGGGCAGTCCTCACTTCCGGGTCCATCCTGATGGATACACCCGGGAAATATGGCTGCGCTTATTCCTATCAGCATAAAATATATTATTTCTTTTATACGTATCATGTGTTTGAAACTAAAAGTTACTATTCATCTTATTGAAGATTATCATTCTCTATTGTAATAGAATCGTCAATCCCATACCAGTCTTCTACCAGAACAGTAATCTGCAATTGGAAGGTTGGATCTGGTTCAGGTTCCGGATCTCAACCCGGGTCAGTTCCCGGGTCAGTTCCCGGATCTGTACCGGGGTCAGTTCCCGGATCAATCCCGGGTTCATACGGATAACCTGCTTCTCCCGGATAGTTTGGTGATCCCAATCCTCCAAAGCCATTTATATATACTTTATAAAAATGATTACGACGTACATCGTGGTTGTTGCTTTCATCCAGGAAGACAGCAAATAATTGTTTCCTCCGGCGTACTCTTCTACCCGTACCCATACGGCGGATGAACCGGCTTTGGCACGTGCATATGCCCGTACTTCATCACGGGTAGCTCCTATTACATACTCGGTTTCGCCGGTAGAATAGGTTACACGCTGGAAAGTCGTACCTGCCGGATATGAATTTGTTTGCCCGGTAGTCCAGTTCGTACCGTCAAATACAGTTACAGTTGCAGGAGAAAAAACAGAACCTACCACTGCATACGTACCTGTCTCCACTAATTTACTGTACGAATTATTATCATACACTTCCGTTGAATTTTCCAATGTATATTTCACATTAGTATAATCAGTGTATACTCCCGGATCGGTTTCAACCGGGATAAATCTACTACCTGTTATCAACTAGCCACTATATTGCCCGTTTTCCCAGCCCGACTGGGTATAGTTGGGGTCAATATAATTAGTTGTATTTCTCAGCAGATAAAAGCGGGTATTATTATTATGTACATCATAGGAAAGGCCGGAAAACGTTCCGCTACTTCCTAATGTATAGTTTTCAACAGCATTAAACACTGCCACCTTAGCTAATAAACGCTCTACCGGAATTGTTATAGAGGTAGTTTCTCCACCCACCAGGGTCACCCCTAATTTTCCCGGCTAAACATAGCAAAGCCATTTGCATCTTCATTCAATGCAGTCAGGGCTGCCATCGATTGCTCAGGATTATTTTCCGCAGCAGAAAATACATTCCTGTAAGCATCCGGAAGATTTATTCCCGCATACACACTCTTAGCACCGGCAGTACTGGTTATTACACTTGTTTCTTTCAACTGCCATACATTATCTCCCAGGTCTTCAAAATCATCCCGGGTTAAAGAGACATAGTTTTGCATGCCGTTATCCGTATATACATACACATCAACAGTATGGAGGGCAACCTCTTTTTCCGTTGCATTTATCGGATCGGCAGCATATGTTTTTGGTTGCGAGAATTTAATAGAGAGGTAAGCAGTTTCTCCCTCCTCTATTATTCCGCTATTTTCTTTTTCATCATTACAGCTTATAAAGCTGAATAAGGAAAAGGCAATACCAAAAAGAAATATATTTTTTCCTGTATTCATATTATTCCAAATTATAATGAAACCAGTAAATCAGTTATTGGCTTTCCATGAAGCGTTGTAACTGTCTGCTATTTTCCTGCGCTTCCTGCACACCATTCCGGGCAGCCCGGTTAAAATAGTCTGCTGCCTCTTCGTAACGGCCGGATTGTGCCAACGCAATTCCCATATTATTCCATACTTCCGGTTGATTCTTTACGCTGTCCATCCGGCTGAGGGCAGTTGCATAGTCGCCGCTTTCGATATAGCCAGCTGTCATATTGTTTATTGCTTCCGGGCTATCCGGATACATCCGCATGGCAACGTCCATCGCTTCCTTATATTCGGCAGAGCCTTTCGGATAGCTATTGGCTACCAGATACATCTCATTCAAACTAAGTAATTTCGGATTGGTACGGATAACTGTTTTTGCCTTATCGAGGTCAAACTGCTTTACATTAAATTCGATCTCGCAGGTATTGCGGCGCAAAGGAGGATACAGCTCACGTAAAAGTGTCTGGTACGTACGGCCTCCATTGATCGCCTGGATATATTTTTCACGTTCCACATCCGTTTCATACCGGCGGATAATATCCAGTACCTGTGCCCTGTTTGCTACCGACGAGCCTTCAACGGCTTTTGCCAGTCCTTCCCAGTCTTCTTCTTTCCAATCCAGCGAGAACATATCGTTATTCACACCATAGGTTTTTTGGAGATAGGCGGCCAGCGAGCGGGCACGTGCCTCCGATAACTTCATGTTGCTGGCAAACGAACCTTCGGGTGAAGCATATCCTGTTATCCTGATGCCTGTCAGGTCGAGGTCAGGATCTTCATTGACCATCCGGATATCCGAAGCCACTTTATTCAGTTCAGACGCATTCCCGTCAAAATCGGGTAATACTACCGAACTTCCTACTTTGTATTGCAGGCGTACTTCATGTACCTCGTTCCGTCTTTTCACCTCTTCCACTTTAGGAGTAATATAGGATATTTGGTAAGACGGATTATATACTTCATTCAGGAAGGGAGACTGTACCATACGGTAATATTCGCTCAGCTCATTCTCCGCACATCCGATCACATCTTCCCGGATCAACAGGTTACTTTTACCCATCCAGCTTTCGTAAGGAACTTCTACCTGGTACTGTACAGACTCATTTTTTCCGTTGTGACGTCTGACCATGGTATAAATATCCTGATTAAATACAGGAGCATCCTGTAAAGCAAGTGCACGGTCAATCGCTTTATCGCGGTTACGACCATTAATAATAATAGGTGTGAGCTCTTTCCGCTGTGTCTCATCCACCGACTCGATCACAGGAGTAAGTACCAGCATCTGCCGTGAATTGAGAGTAAGCTTATTCAAATTCACATTCATATGCAGCATCACCGAATTATTACTTTTCTCGACTTGCGGGTCAATCAATATCTGACTGGTATAATTGTTTTGTGCCACTACCAAGGTTGCACTAAACAAAAAGAATATTCTGGTTAAATAATATACAAATAACTTCATATCTCAACGATTTATTTGATTACATAAATAATAGAGAGCGTAGCTCTGGTTATGCCAAAATAATGTGTATGATCATCTTTAATCTTTTTGCCACAATCGCCACATTCATATTTATCATAATCGATATAGGCATACCCTACTCCTAAAGATGCTTCCAGGTTCCAATGTTTACCCAGTATCCACTGATATCCGTACGATACACCACCCCCATAGAGGTTACCCTGGTAACGGTGTGTTTTCAGATCAGGGAACATGCTAAAAGGCATATCTATTCTACCCACATTAAACCGGGCGTAATGAGCATGCACTCCCACAAAGGAGCCATTAAACTTCTCACAAAACCACCAGCGAAACTCCGGTTGTATCAACGCATGTTTAAACTTTGTTCCATGATGGAATGTAAATGGATTGTACCCGCCGGAAATATCTAATGTATTCTTTTTACCGGTTGCTATTTCAAACCCCAGGTTAGGAGTTGTAGTGGCCCAGTACACAAAATTTGTTTTTATACCCCAGTTAGGAACCGTGATAGGATTCAACGGCGACTCTGCTTTGAGCAGGGCCGGTATTAACAATAACAGATAAAGAACTTTACGCATATTCATAGTTAATTAATGATATTTTGCTTATTTAGTTGGCAAACGATTCACTGTTACCTATTTTATAACTTTATATATAAACACAGGAAAAATATATTATGTTTAACGCAGAGCATTAATATCCAGCCATTAAAAATCAAGAGATACAATAAGTTAGCACAAATAATTCTTAATGATAAATTTAATATATAAAGGCTATATAAAAGATTTAACAAGGGACGGGCAGGAAAGGTTAACAGAAAATGAAATTATCTTTGGGAGTTATAAAAATAAGAAAAGCTCTGCCAGAATAGTACCGGCAGAGCTTTTTGATTTCATTATATTTTAAATACATATTCGACAGCAGTACAAGAGAAACATACATCTTTTCTTTCCGTATGTACTCGTAATAGAGAACTCAGCTCCAGAAAGGAGGTGTTCCAGCCGCACCTTCCGGTACGGCTACCTTGT
>JAJPZJ010000141.1 GCA_021204405.1 Tannerellaceae bacterium
TCCGACTTCAAATCCAGAATTTATAATAGGACATTATGCGGATAATCATAATTATATACACTCTCTTTAGAGGTAAAGAATGTTTCGGGCGTAGCTTCCGAATACCATACCGGGTCGAGGCTACAATTGGTAGTGAACAATAGCACGATCCCTACACAAGCTACTTTCAGGTGATTTAAATTTATTCTGTTCATGGTTTATCCTTAAAAAGTTAATTGAACACCTAATGTATAACGGCGGGTCTGGGGATAGATATCCTTAAACCATTCAAAACCTGGTTCCAGCCCGTTAATATCTACTTCCGGATTCAGTCCTGAGTATTTGGTAAAAGTGGCCACATCGCGTACGGTCAGGTAGATACGCGCTTTGTCCAGCCATTTATGATACTTCTTCAAATCGAGGTTATACCCGATATGGATCGCATCAATTTTCAGGAAAGTACTATCTTCCAGCCAGTAATCGCACAGCTCCTTTTCGCCTTTGATATGTTTGTTTTTGGTATAGGCATCTTTCAGCACATTCTGGTTTTCCACATTCGACAGGCCATAATGCATATTGATCGAGTTGAAGATATCGTATTTGATCCAGCTACGCAGGTAAACAGACAAATCCCAGTTTTTGTAGGTCAGCGTATGGTCCCAGGCCACGATCAGCTTCGGGATGGCATTCCCTACAAAGGCTTTGTCCTCATCTTTTTTATCGCGTGCGGGAATTACGTTATTGTTTTCATCATACAGCAACCATTCCCCGTCGTCGTCGATCCCCGCATAGCGCCACAGGTGGTACTGTCCGATCTCCATACCTGCCTGCAGGCGGATGGCTGTTCCCGGATTACTGGGGCCGGGGAAGGATTTCCTGTTCTGGTAGGTATTGCTATCCTACAACGAAGTGATCTTACTGGTATTGTGCGAGAAACGCATGGTGGTCATATACTGGAAATTTTTATTTTTCACCGGTACGCCACCGATCTCAAACTCCCACCCTTTGTTTTGCAGGTTACCGGCATTCATGGTTGTTTTATCATGGATAGCAGGAGGCATAGGAACCGAGATTTCATAAATCATCCCGTTCACTTTGCGCTTATACACATCGAATTTACCGAACAGGCGGTTATTCAATACACTATAATCGACACCGAAGTTAAGCTCAGTTTTCTCTTCCCAGTGCAGGTCATAGTTTACGTTGTGAGCCGAACCATAAGTATAATCCCAATCGCCGTTAATGATCCACCACGAATCGGAGCTATACATCTTGGTAGCGTTATTGGCTTCAAACCCGTTGTTACCGGTCACCCCGTAACCCACCCTGAATTTCAGGTCGTTTATAAAAGAAATATCTTCCATAAAGGCTTCATTCGAGATACGCCATCCGCCCGAGAGTGAATAGAACGTACCCCAACGATGGTCTTTACCAAACTTCGAAGAACCCTCGCGGCGGATACTGGCTGTCGCAATATAGGTATCCCTGAACGAATAGTTGGCCCTTGCCAGGAATGCCATCAACCGGTGGCATGGCTTCTTATTGGATTTCATATTGGCCCGGCCGTCCGACAGCCAGGTACCTTTTTCCATATCCCACTGGCCTATCCCATCTACCGGGAAGTCATAGTTGGTCATTTCAAAATCCTCTTCATTGGTTTCAAAGAAGCTATAGTCGGCTACCCTGCTGACTTGGTGGTCGCCCATCTCTTTCAGGCAGTTGGCCTGTGCTTCAAAAATTACCTCATCTTTCCTCCAGAAGCGGTGGAAACCCTCTCCGCGGCGGGAGTTGTCGAGCGAAGCCTTATGCTGGGCCGACACATATTTATTCTGTTGCCATTGCGCGCCCTGGTAACCCAGCGTGGCCTGTGCCGACAGTTCCTGGGTAAAATTCAGTTTCAGGGTAGCATCCGCCAGCATCCATTTATCTTTTCCGTTGTCTTCCCGCAGGTTTATATCGGCTACCGGGTTGTAATACTCCCATCCGCCTGTCATCACATTATACCCGCTGGGGCTGTTGGGGTCGTAAGGGGTATCGGTAGGGTTCAGTTTCAGGGACTGGTAAAAGATATCTCCTTTCGGATCGGTACCGGTACTCCGTTTATCGCGGTTTGCTTCGCGGTATTCGGCATGGGTTTTGATCTCCACGAATTCATCCATCATCGAGAAGTTGGCATTGATACGGCCGGAATAGTCTTTACGGCTGTTGCCAATGGCAATCCCTTTCTGGTCCTGCACCATAAAGGTAGAGTAAATGCGTGCATTTTTGCTCCCTCCCGTCAGGTTGAATACATGGCGCTAGGAAAGCGGGTTTTTATTTAACAGCTCATCATACCAGTCGGTATCATGCCCGTAGTTGGTTCCACCCACACCATATTCGATATATTCCCGGGCAGAAAGCACCTGCGGACGGCGCCGTACGCTCTCGGTAGTCAGCTCGCCCGTATAGGTTAACCGTACCGGCCCTTCATGCCCCTGCTTGGTAGTTACCAGGATTACCCCTCCGGCAGCCCGTGTACCGTAGATCGCACCGGCCGAAGCATCTTTCAATACGTCGATCGATTCGATATCTTCCTGGTTCAGCGAGCGGAGGTCGCCCCCGGGAATTCCGTCGATCATCACCAGCGGCCCTTTACTCGAATTGATAGAGGCTACCCCACGTAGCTGGAATTCGTTGGAAGAGTTGGGGCTGGAGCTTCCGGAGATGGTCAGCCCCGACACCTTACCCTGCAGGGCAGTAGCAATACTCGCCCCTCCTACTCCCTGTGCCAGGTCGCTTCCTTTTACCAAGGTGATCGAACTGGTGATGGCGCGTTTCTGCATCGTACCATACCCAACGACCACCACTTCATCAATCTGGTTGAAGTCTTCCCGCATGGTGATCCGCAACGGGGCGGCCGAGGCTTTTACCTCCTGGGGTGAATAGCCGATATAGCTGAATACCAGCGTACCATCCGATGGTACCGACAATTCAAAGTTACCATCTATATCTGTTACCGACCCGATGGCATGGTTACCCTTTACGGTCACGTTTACCCCGATCAGCTCCATGCCGTATTCATCCAATACGGTACCGGTCACTTTCCGGACGGGGGCTGTCTGCTGCGTATCTCCGGAGGTTACTTTCCGCAGCACTACCTGGTTGCCTGCCAGTTCGTACGAAATGGGTTGGCCGGCAAACATTTTCTGAAGGATCGTTTCAAGCGAAGCATCTTTAAACTCGAGGGTAACTTTTGCGACAGGTCGAGGGTATTGTCAAACATAAAGGTATACTCGGTTTGCTTCTCTATCGCTTTGATGGCTTGTTCAATAGTTACGTTTTTCAGATTTAAGTTAACTTCCTGTTGCGCATGGAGCGGTAAACAGGTGAAAAACAAACTATAACAGATAAACAAAATGAATTTTTGCAACATTTGTTTTACTATTAGAATTAATTACTGATGTTTTTTATTACTTTTGAAAAATCGCATACCCCCGGTATAGCAGTGTAGGTTTACATTGCTGATATTTTATCTATTGAAGGAGGTTTGCTGAATGAGGGTGTAAGGAACGGCCATTCTTTACACCTTTTTCATCTTTGTGATGTAGCGTTAGTGTCTTTCCTATTTGTACGTGATCGTCACCTCCTTTCCATTGATTTGATAATCCATTGGTGTCATTTTATTCATTAATTGAAGGATTTCGCTCATCGATTCGGTTTTGATCCGGAACCGGTATTTCAGGTCGGGCCGGGCATTGCGGATATGGATATTCACCCCATACCAGTTTTCCATTTGCGAGAAAACCTCTTCGATGGTGGCAAACTCAAACACCAGTTCGTAAACGTCCAGGCGATGTAAGCACCGGGGTTAAAATCGGTTTTTACAAAGCTGTAATTCTCTTTACTTACGGTGATCTGCTGGTTGGGGCTCAGGTTGGCAATCCATTCTTTGGTACTGTTATTGCGGATGCTGACAGCCCCTTCGCGCAGCGACACACTCACACCGGTAGCAGCGAGATAGGCCGATAGCTTGAAGGTGGTACCGTGTACCACCACATCAATCAGGGAGGTTTCCACAATAAATTTCTTACGGAGGTCTTGGGTCACTTCAAAGTAGCCTTCGCCTTCGAGCCGTACTTTGCGGTTGCGCACATTAAAATCATTCGACAGGCTGATCCGGGTATCGGCATTGACCCATACTTCCGTTCCGTCGGGCAGGACGATATGCCCCTTTTCTCCTTTCGGAAGATAAAACTCAGTATATTGGGGAGTATTCCTTTGCAGGTTACCGGTAAACAGCAGGTTGATCCCCACCAGCAGCAGGAGCGTAGCGGCTGCCGAAAGACTGCAATAGGTAAGTAGTATACGCCGGGTATACCGGGCAGGATGGAAAGCCGGGATCTTTTCTATAATCGCGTTCCACACCTGCGGGCGGGAGGCGGCAATCTGTTCCTCCAATGCAGGGTCGGTAAGCAGCCAGGCTTTTTTGATGCGGGTAAACTGTTTGCGGTTTTCGCCGGAAGCAGCCAGCCACGCTTCCAGGCGGGCGATCTCCTCGTCCGAAGCGGTTTGGTTCAGGTAAGCCGCAATCAGGGTATATAGTGTTTTTTCATCCATATTAAAAAAGGGTTACAATAAGGAAACACCCGGAAGGGGGAAAACCCCTATACCGTCAGAAAAAAATAGTGGCTTGTTAAACCAGATAGATTTCCTACTTTTGTTTTTTAGGTATAAAAACAGGTTTGCTATAAAAATATAAAATGATGGAAAATATAAAGTAGGAAAATTAATTTACGATGGGGATATTTATGATGGCCTGAATACAGATATGGTTGATTTACCATTTTATTCACGTTGGCTCAACAAAAAGAAGAGAGGTAATATACTTGAATTATGTTGTGGCACAGGTAGGCTTACGATTCCGCTTGCACAGGAAGGGTATCATATAACCGGAGTCGATAATAACCCATCGATGTTGAAACAGGCCAAAGCCAAAGCAAATAAATTGAACGTTCCTATCCGGTTTATTAAGGCTGACATACGAGCGTTAGATGTACCGGAAATGTATGATATTATTTTCATTCCATTTAATTCAATTCACCATTTATATAATAACCAGGATTTCTTTAGTGTATTAATACGTATAAAGAAACAGTTGAAAAGAAACGGCTATTTCATATTTGATTGTTTCAATCCGGATATTCATTATATCATAAATGCAGAAAAGGGAGAACAGGTGATTGCCGGATATTCAACCCACGACGGTAGGAATGTGGTTATCAAGCAGACCATGGCTTATGAAAACACCACACAGATCAACCGTATAAAATGGCATTATTTCATAAATGGAAAATTTGATTCCGTTCAAAATATGGATATGCGACTATTTTTCCCAAAAGAATTAGATACCTATTTAAATATACATGGTTTTAAAATTATCCATAAATTCGGTGGATTTGAAGAAGAAATATTTGAAAACAAGTCAGCGAAACAAATATTTGTATGCAAAAAATGAATGACAGCCAATAAATAAGCATCCGGGCAGTTTGCAGAACCGGGCAAGAATCCCTATTTACGTTCCATCCCGGCACATATTGCCTCGTATACACCTATACCGTTTTACATAAAATAGTAGAAAAACAGGGCTAACAAACCGGGATGGTGTGCATAGTGTTTGCGGGCCTGCTCGCGGATGGTACGGAGGGCCTGCCCAATCTGGTTTTCGACCGTCTTTACCGATACATTTTCGCGGGCGGCAATCTCTTTATAAGAGAGTTTTTCTTCGCGGTTGAGCCGGTAAGCCCGCCGGGTTTTCTCCGGAAGCCGTTCGACCACTTCCTGTATAAATGCCGAGAATTCTTCCATATCGATAATATCCTCCGCATCCGCTTCTATTAATTCGTTGAGGTAATAATTTTGGATCAGCTCTTCCCGCCGTTGGTTATCACGGATGGCATTGATGATCCGCAAGCGGGCAGCCACATAGAGGTAGGCTTTTATTTCGTGTGTAGAGATATGGTCTCTTTTTTCCCACAGCCGGATAAAGATAAACTGGACGGTATCTTCAATCATACCAAAATCCTGTGTAAACAGATAAAGGTATTTACACAAAGGATCGTAGTAAGTAGTAAAGATATGTTCAAACTCTCTCTTTTGCAAGGTTACAACGGGTTAATGGGAAACACAACAGGAATTAAACACTTTTTACAAATCTAAGCAAAATATGCAATTATATGCATATGGTAAAATAAATTGGGAGGGAGTTAGCAGGGAATGGGAGATTATGGGTTAACCGGAGGGGATAGGTAAAGTAAAAACAAACAGCCTCAGTTCCCCGCGCAGGCGGGGACCGCACCGGAACTGTCTGTTTTGGCATTAATAACAAAAAATACTGTCTGTTTCAATGCGATCCCCGCCTACGCGGCAGGGCTGTTAAATTCTCTTGCTTTCAGTCCTGCAAGGACGGTATATCCTAGCCCGGTACGTAGTGCCGGGTAGTTGATATGGAGCTTTTTGAGTCCTGAAGGGACGGCATAATAGAAGTCTGATCCTATGCGAATTTTTATGCCGTGCCTACAGTACTCCGGTAGGGTTGTTTCCTATTACCCAGGGTTTGACGCCCTGGGATAGGATGCACCGTCGTTGCAGGACTAAAGAGGAGAGAATTTAACAGCCCTGCGCCTGCGCGGGGAATTGAGGGTATTAACCCGTGCGCCGTGGCCTACCCTAACGTATTATCCTGGGATGTGACAGGATAGGGACAAGGGCACACCCGGCTGCGGCAGATTTTCTTCCAGCGGAATACGAAGAGGTTGGAAACTGCCAGTAAAAAAGAGACGAACGATTCTATTTTTTTTAAGTACTTGCATAGGAATAATTGTTTTTTTTGATTAATAACTTCTTTTTCTGAAACCAGTTTTCCGATGGTACGGCAGAGGGATACGACCGACCGGCAGTAGGCTTCGCGGTTGTCACCATTCCCCTCGCTGCTGTAGCGGCTGTAGGCGATCTCTTTGGCAAAGGCTTCGGGGTGGTAGCTCATGGCTGCTGCCGGAGCATAGTTCGAGCAGATCAGCCGGGCATAGTCGAAGAAGCTTTGCGACAGGAGGTAGTAACAACGGAATTTGAGGGTATGGCTGCCCAGTTGCACAAAAGCGCCATTCCAATAGTCGTTGGGTTTGCCATAGGCAGTGATCCCGAAATAGTTATTATAGCGGGAGGACAGGGTGCTTTGCCCCCACCCGCTTTCGAGGGCAGCCTGCGCCAGGATCACCACCGGGTTCAGCCCGAAGGCTTCCCATGCCCGGCAGGCAGCCTCGTAGCATTTATTGATAAAAAGTTGCTTTTTCATATTAACATACATTTAAGTGTTTATTTGAAACCAGTTGCAGAGGCGCTCCCTTGTTCCCCGCGAAGGCGGGGACCGCAAAGGAACTAACGGTATGCGTATCTATTGGTGGAAACGGCAGGTGCTCATGCGGTCCCCGCCTGCGCGGGGAACTACTGTTTTTTAATCGCCACTTATATATATAAAAGCCTAAAGAGATTTAGTTTTCAGTTGAGGAGGTTGAGATACTTGAGGAGGTTGAAGTGCCGGGGGAAGTTGAGGTACTTGAGGTAAGTTTATTTCTGCCGGCAACTTGTTGAGCTATCAGGTAAATTAGCATATTAAGGATTTCAGAACCAGTCTCAAAATTTTCAATAGTTATCTTAGCTACCCCGGAATAATTTGTTGTAATAAACGCGGACTGTTGCTTCTTTATTTCTTCTTGAATTAAGCCAGCAATCACTTTTTCATTTTGCTCTTTTATATCCTTAGTATCAATTACAATTGTTCCGGCCATTTCTTTTTGTGCCGGAGTACCAGTTTTAAGGTTTGGATTAACAGGAGGTGCCAAAGCTCCTAATGAGACTATGGAAACAGTGCCCTTAACATCCCAGTAAGGATCTTTAGTATCAAAAAATACACTCTTCTCTATTTGGTCATCTGTAATATTGAATGGTACTCCCGGTTCTTCCTTATATCCCGATTCTTCCTTATATTCATTTGTCAATGTTCGATTACGGCTGGTGCGGAGTTTTTCATCTAAACTTGCTTTAGAAGCAGCGTTATTCGTAAAATCCGTCCAGCCCTGGTTTCCTCCAAAAGGTTCGGGACGAAGTGCCCTTTGGTGTCTTTCTTTTTTCTTCTACTATAAGGATCGTAAACCGCCCGTATAGGTAATTGATATTGAGTACCATTTCGAACTACCATATAATGATTGAGAAGAGAAGTGGTTTTCGAGAGAGGAACTGCTACCCGGGTTCTACCTTTTCTATCAGGACTAAAATCCAACGAAGCAGGCACCGGAGCTCCATAATGAGGAGCGCCGACTCCCGATTCTATCTCACTACCTACTCGGTGTACCACCGCCTTCCTTCCCATCTCGTCCGCTTCTTTTTCCAACGCTGCCTGGTCGTTCACATAGACTCCCTGCAATTGCATGGTGGGTTGCACCCTACCTTGTTTTTGCTGTATTACGTGCCATGCTTCATGCGGGAGATGGTGTTCCTGTCCGGGAGCCATATGGATATCTGTTCCCTGTGCATAGGCCAAAGCATTTAATTGGGCTGGCCGGTCAGAGTTATAATGTACTTTTACATCGTCCACACTGTAACCCGAAAGATTTTCAATACCTGTTTTGAGGTTGCCGGGTAATCCGGTCGTATCCGGTTTTTCTTTTCGTTGCAGGACTTTTCCGGATGTCCTGTCGCGGTAGGCTTGTAGGATTGCGCTTGCAGGGGCTTGTTTAGACCCTTCCCGGTCAGACTCCGACGGGCGGGATTTGTTTTCGTTTTTTTGCTGTATTCTTTCATGGTACCATACTTTTTGTTCCTACAAACAAAGTATAGCGTTTATGGCGAAGTTTTGTTTCGTCATACCAAAAAACTGCCCGGGGAAATGGATGGGTACAGGGCATCCCTGAGTTTAAAATCCTCCTTACCTGTTAAATAGCAGGGGATGGGGTATAAATAAACCCCTTGCGGGTATAGAACTTTATTTATATGTGTTACCAGCGGTTTGATTATCCCCGTAGCCAGGTATTAGGATAAAAAAGCAGTAGTTCCCCGCGTAGGCGGGGAACTACTGCTTTTTAGTTTCTCCTTATATATATAAAAACCTAAAGAGGTTTGGTTTTCAGTTTGAGGGGGAGTGGATGGAATTTATTCATACAGGAAATTCAGGACAAGGGGTCCATAAAGTGACCGCTCATACTCTTTTTTCATTAATAGCTTGCTCCATCGCCCGGATTGCAGTCCGGAAGAAAAAAGAGATAAGGTATTCGTCTGTTTTTTCAGTACGGATCATTTTTAACGCCTGGATGTAAGCCTCCCGGCGCTCTTTTTCAATAATTAGTAAGGGGAGGTCTTTCTTCAACAAAATAAAATTTGAGAAAAGCCTGCCCAGGCGGCCATTTCCATCGCGGAAAGGATGGAAGTATTCAAAATATCCGTGAAAACGGGCTGCAATAATCACCGGATGGGTTTCGCCCTTTTCTAAGGCTTGTTGGGTAGCGGCCAGCAGTCCGGGAACACGTTGGATGAGTACTGTATGGTCTCCAAAGATTGTATCGCCGGCTGTCATATCGGTTGTAGTATATTCTCCCGGCCTACCCGGGTTGCTGTGGGCTGTGCGGTAACCCATTGTATTTTCCATCAGGAGTTTATGGGTTTCCTTCAGCAGATGTTCTGTGAGTGGCTGGTCTACATTGGACAGCAGGAACTCGTATGCACGGAAATGATCCATCATCTCAACTGCTTCCAGCAGGCTTTTCCCGTGTGGAACCATACCCAGGCCTTTTTCTTTTAATGTGCGTGTTTCATCTACCGTAAAAGAATTCCCTTCGATACCACAGTTGTGTGCAGAAAACAGGATCTCATTATAGTCTTTGTAATCCTGCGGGTCCATCTTACCGGCAACGATGTTTTTGTAGGCTGCTACGAGCAGATTATACCGGGCCATTTCTTCTTCGAACATACAAGGTATTATTTACTTATTTATCAATTGATTTTTCAGTTTCCTGTATTTTTACCGGAATCCATACACGAATATAAAGAAATCACTCCTGGTTTTTATGTAAAAATACTATTTTCTACATAAAAAACTGTTATTTATTGGCCGGAAGATGGATGATAAAATATAAATATCTATAAAATAAAACGTTACTAGTTCCCCGCGAAGGCGGGGATCGCAAAGGAACTAACGGTATGCGTATCTATTGGTGAAAACGACAGGTGCGGGTGCGATCCCCACCTGCGCGGGGAACTGAGCCTGTTTGGTTCCCTACCCTGTACCTTGTTGTTTCTCTACCCTGTACCCTGCTGTTTCCGCGCCCCAAAAGAAACAACTATCAGCTTAAACCCGTATATTTGTATTACAATAATGTGGAGTTTGACAGAAGATGAAGGTATGTATTGCTGAAAAGCCCAGTGTAGCACGGGAGATCGCCGGGGTACTTGGGGCAACGCAGCGGAAAGAGGGGTATATAGAGGGGAACGGATACCAGGTAACCTGGACATTCGGCCATTTGTGTACCCTCAAAGAGCCGCATGAGTATGCGGTGGAATGGAAGCGGTGGGAGCATCGGGTCGCTGCCGATGATCCCACCCCGGTTTGGTATCAAGCTGATTGAGAACCCTACATATGAGCAGCAGTTTAAGGTGATCGAGACGCTGGTACAAAATGCCGAAATGGTTATTAACTGCGGGGATGCCGGCCAGGAGGGTGAACTGATCCAGCGCTGGGTGATGCAGAAGGCGGGTTGTAAATGCCCGGTATACCGCCTGTGGATCTCTTCGCTTACGGAAGAATCTATACGGGAAGGATTTAATAACCTGAAAAAACAGGAGGAGTTTGCCCACCTGTATGAAGCAGGATTGTCGCGCGCCATTGGCGACTGGCTGCTGGGGATGAATGCGATCCGGTTGTATACCTTACGCTATGGGCAGAACCGGCAGGTGTTATCCATCGGACGGGTACAAACCCCTACCCTTGCCCTGATCGTTAACCGGCATAAGGAGATCGAACATTTCAAGCCCGAACCTTACTGGGAGCTGAAAACGGTTTACCGGGGCACTACCTTTTCGTCGGCCAAAGGTAAGTTTACGAAAAAGGAAGAGGGCGAGGCTTTCCTCGAAATTGTACAGCAGAAAGATTTTACCGTTACGGATGTAAGCAAGAAAAAGGGCAAAGAATATGCGCCCCGACTGTTCGACCTTACCTCTTTGCAGGTGGAGTGTAATAAAAAGTTCTCTTTTACGGCCGAAGATACCCTCAAACTGATCCAGGGCTTGTATGAGAAAAAGGTGACTACCTACCCCCGTGTGGATACGACCTTCCTGAGTGATGATATTTATCCCAAAGTGCCCAATACCCTGAAAGGGCTGGTGGATTACCGGGAACTTACGGCTCCGCTGGCAACCGGCAAGTTGCCCAAAAGCAAAAAAGGTGTTCGACAACTCTAAAGTGACCGACCACCATGCGATTATTCCCACAGGCGTACCGGCCCGTAACCTGACCGACAATGAGCGCAAAGTATACGACCTAGTAGTACGCCGCTTTATCGCTGTGTTTTACCCGGACTGTGAGATATCTACTACCACCGTATTGGGTAAAGTGGATAAGGTGGATTTTAAGGCTACCGGTAAACAGATACTGAAACCGGGCTGGCGGGTGGTATTCGGGGCGGAACAGAAAGACCCCGACGAGCAGCAGGCCGACGAGAATGAGGTACTGCCCGATTTCGTGAAAGGAGAAAGCGGCCCGCATAAACCCATCCTGAAAGAGACCTGGACACAGCCGCCGAAGGTATATACAGAGGCTACTTTGCTGCGTGCGATGGAAACGGCAGATAAGTTGGTCGAGAACGATGAGCTGCGGGATGCATTGAAAGAGAATGGGATAGGCCGCCCCTCTACCCGTGCGGCCATTATCGAAACGCTTTTCAAACGGAACTATATCCGTAAGGAGCGTAAAAGCCTCCACCCTACCGCAACCGGTATTGAGCTGATCGATACCATCCAGGAGGGATTACTGAAAAGTGCCGAGCTGACCGGGTTGTGGGAGAAAAAGCTACGCCAGATCGAACGGGGTACCTACGAGGCCCGCACATTCCTGGAAGAGCTGAAACAACTGGTCAAAGAGGTTGTAATGAATGTACTTTCCGACCAGATCCGGCGCACGATCACGATTGAAGAGGCTGCCAAAGAGCCGGAAAAGAAACCGGCTAAAGGAAAGAAGAAAGAGGGCGAAGCACCCACGGCGGCCGAAGAGGCAAAAGAGAAGAAACCGCGGAAGCCACGGGCGAAGAAGGTGAAGCCCCTGCTATGCCCTATCTGTAAAAAGGGGGCAATCCTGCGGGGTAAAACGGCGTATGGATGTGCGGAATACACGAATGGCTGTACGTTCAGGCTGGATTATGAGACGTATGGCGCAGGCCTGTCTGATGAAGAACTAAATGCTATTATCAAAAAATTATAATCTATCTACTCCTGATATGCAAAACGAAGAGTGGTTTCCATTGGTAGACGAACAGGGGAATACAACCGGGAAAGCAACCCGCCGGGAATGCTATAGCGGAAGTAAATTACTCCATCCGGTGGTACACCTGCATATATTCAATGAGGCAGGCGACCTGTACCTGCAAAAGCGTTCTATGGATAAGGATATCCAACCGGGCAAGTGGGATACGGCCGTAGGTGGCCATGTCGATTACGGCGAAAGTGTAGAGACAGCGCTGCGGCGTGAGGTGGGCGAAGAGTTGGGTATCACCGGTTTCGAACCCCGGTTTATTACTTCGTATATCTTTGAATCTGAAATAGAAAAAGAGCTGGTCAATACCTACTTTACGGTATATAACGGCCCGTTTCATCCGGACCCGGCCGAAATAGCCGAAGGGCGCTTCTGGCCTGTTGAGGAGATAAAGGCAAACCTGGGGAAAGGGGTGTTTATGCCTAACTTTGAAGGGGAGTTTTTACAGGTAATCTTTCCTCTTTGTAGTCTGGATAAAAAATAGAAAAGAGTAAGATTTTCCTTTTTTATTAATTTGTAGCTAAACTAAAAACAGGGATGTAATGAATCAGCCGGAAGAAATTAACGAACCTAAAAAAGATTACAACTGCCCGATGCACACGGCCGAATTTGACATATCCTCTATTAAATTATTTGAAAAGTGCGACAAATGTCCTTGCTGTAATCTACTTACACAAGAAAGAAAAAAACAAATTAAGAAATGGATAGAATTGTTCAGCAACAATCTGTCTAAGATAGATAAAGTAAAATTATTCATTTTAGGAGAATCAATGCCTGCAAATAAATATTTTTACGATGAAAACTCTGATTACAAAAGCAACGGTTTTAGATATAAGTTGAGAAAAGGACTTCTTTTATCTACAGATAAAGAATTATTTTCTTTACTAAACAAAAAAGGTATAGTTGTAATTGATTGTGCTTTCTGTCCATTACATACTTTAAATACAAATAAAGAAAAAAGACATTCTGCAACATATTGTTTAGAAAATTACAACCTGCAACTCATAGAACATTATCATAATATACCTATTTATTCTTTTTTCCAAAAAATAGAGGATTTCTAAAGAAAAATCTTCCTAAGCTAGAAAAAAGATAAATAGAGAGGCCTCCTTTAACAATTTAAAACCAATTATTGAATATATTAATAAAATATGATATGGAACAGAAACTTAACGAACATAATAAAAAGGAATATCCGCCTATGCACACGGCCGAACATATCCTCAACCAGACCATGGTACGCATGTTCGGGTGCCCCCGGTCGATGAATGCACATATCGAGCGTAAAAAATCCAAATGCGATTATATCCTGGCCCAGGAGCCTACCGCAGAACAGATGGTGGAAGTAGAGCATACAGTGAATGAAATAATAGCCCAACACCTGCCGGTAACGGTTGAGTATATGCCACGGGAAGAGGCAGCCAGCCTAGTAGACCTGAGTAAGCTGCCACCCAATGCCAGCGATACGTTGCGGATCGTACGGGTGGGCGCGTATGATGCGTGTGCCTGTATCGGTGCACATGTGGATAACACATCGGAGATCGGCCGGTTCAAATTACTGAATTACGATTATAACGGGGAGCGGCTGCGGCTGAGGTTTAAGCTTGTGGAATAGAACTCCTTACCCTTTTCGTCTAAAATCGTTCTCATCGAAGGAAATTTATAATCCCAAAGGGATTACATGTGAATAACCGTGGGATCTGCATCCCACGGTACAAAGATCGCATCCAACTGTGAGCGCCGGTAGGTGGTCAATATTCACCTCCTCCGGAGCTGACAGGAAAGACATCATCCGGACCACGGGATATACATCCTGCGGTTATGCACATATTACCCCTTTACGGGGTAGCACACTCCCTTCGGCGACACAAACCCTTTCTTTGAAGAGAACAATAAATCAAAACAAGCCCAGTTCCCCGCGCAGGCGGGGACCGCACCAGTACAGGCCGAAAATCAGCTTTTTTGTATTTGAAACAGATACTGCTTTTGCGGTCCCCGCCTGCGCGGGGAACTGGGCTTGTTTTTTGTTGAAGAGGATTTTTAATCCCCTTCAGCGAGAATTTAACAAAAATGAAAGGGAAAAGACAATCCCGTTAAATTTACGGTAATAATTGGATTGTGGCTTAATATTTTTGTGTAAGTTTGTAGGCGTGAAAATGAAATTCTAATACACATTTCTTAAAATATAACAATTATGCAAACTATTGACAATTTCAATTTTGCCGGCAAAAAGGCATTTGTTAGAGTTGATTTTAACGTTCCGTTGGACGAAAATTTCAACATCACAGACGACAACCGTATCCGTGCCGCTCTTCCTACATTAAAGAAAATCCTTTCAGATGGTGGTAGTGTAATTATCGGTTCTCACCTGGGTCGTCCGAAGGGTGTTACAGATAAATTTTCATTGAAACACATTTTAGGTCACGTATCTGAACTACTGGGTGTTGATGTTCAGTTTACTAACGATTGTATTAGCGAAGAGGCTGCTTCTAAAGCTGCTGCATTACAACCAGGGGAAGCTTTATTATTGGAAAACCTTCGTTTTTATGCTGAAGAGGAAGGTAAACCAAGAGGGCTGGCCGAAGATGCTACAGAAGAAGAAAAGAAAGCAGCGAAAGCGGCTATCAAAGAGAGCCAGAAAGAATTTACCAAAACATTGGCTTCGTATGCTGATTGTTACGTAAACGATGCTTTCGGTACTGCCCACCGTGCACATGCTTCGACTGCACTGATTGCTGAATATTTTGATAGTAATAACAAAATGTTCGGTTACCTGATGGAGAAAGAGGTAAAAGCGGTAGAGAAAGTAATGAATGATATCGCCCGTCCGTTTACTGCCATCATGGGTGGTTCTAAAGTTTCTTCTAAAATTGATATTATCGAGAACCTGTTGAACAAGGTGGATAACCTGATTATCACAGGGGGTATGACTTATACATTCACGAAAGCAGAAGGAGGCCATATCGGTAACTCGCTTTGTGAAGATGATAAACTGGAGCTGGCTCACGAACTGAGGGAAAAAGCGAAAGCGAAAGGGGTGAACTTGGTAATTGCTGTTGATTCTAAAGTGGCTGATAAGTTTGCAAACGACGCAAACACCAAGATCTGCGACGTAAACGAAATTCCTGACGGATGGATGGGATTGGATATAGGTCCGAAAACAGAAGCGTTGTATGCGGATTTTATCAAAAACTCAAAAACAATCCTTTGGAACGGTCCGACAGGTGTATTTGAGTTTGACAACTTCTCACATGGTTCACAGGCGGTAGGTGAAGCAATTGCCGAAGCTACCAAGAACGGTGCTTTCTCATTGGTAGGTGGTGGCGATTCTGTTGCTTGTGTTAACAAATTTGGTCTGGCCGACAAGGTATCGTATGTATCTACAGGCGGCGGCGCTTTGCTGGAAGCTATCGAAGGAAAAGTTCTTCCGGGTATTAAAGCGATCAGAGGGTATTAACCAGCTACTGATCAGTTATAAATAAAAATAACGGAGGCCTAAAGGTTTAAAATAACGGAGGCCTAAAGGTTTGGGTATGCTACTCTTCCTTTATGCCTCCTTGTTGTATAAGCCTATTTAACGATGCTTTTTATTATTACATCTGCAAAAACCATGTCGGGTGCCCCGCCGGTTGTTACCCCCGAAGTAACCATGCCCCACTTCCAGCAGGAGGCGAATGAGATTGCCCTGCAAATGACACAGTTTACAACAGATGAGTTAAGTAAACTTTTAAAAGTAAACCCGGCTCTGGCGATAGAGAATTACCGCAGGTTCAAAGCATTCCATTCTACCGAAACGCCCCGGCTTCCGGCGTTGCTTGCCTATACAGGGGTAGTGTATAAGTATATCCAACCGGAAAACTTTACTACCGGCGATTTCTTGTTTGCGCAACAACATATGCGGATCGCTTCGATCGGTTATGGTTTACTACGCCCACTCGACCTGATTAAGCCTTACCGGATGGAATATGATATCATCCTTCCCGAGCCGGGGGGATGAAAACATGTATGGGTTCTGGAGTCCCAGACAAACCGACCTGCTGATTGATGAGATTAAAGCCCAGGGTGGGATATTATTCAACCTGGCAAGCCAGGAGATTCAACCAGCGTTTACATGGAAGCGCCTCAGCCGGGAGGTACGGGTAATCTCTCCCGAATTTAAGATTATCCGCAACGGAAAGCCAAAAACGATCGTTATCTATACGAAAATGGCGCGGGGGGGGCGATGAGCCGTTATATTATCAAAAACCGGATTAATAATCCGGAACAACTGAAAGCCTTTTCGTGGGAAGGTTTTACCTACAGTGAAGAGTTATCCGGCAAAGACAAATGTGTATTCCTGCAAAACTAGTAGAAATACACATCTTGAGAGACGCACAAAAAGCAATTTTCACTGAAGGGGATTTCACTCAGTCGTGGTCGGAAGATTTTGAGCACCGAAGGGACGACATATCCTGGCCCAGGATTAAAACCTTAGTTCCCCGCGTAGGCGGGGATCGTATTAAAGCAGACCGTATTTTTTGTATTTTTAATACTACAACAGATAGTTCTGGTGCGGTTCCCGCCTACGCGGGAAACTGGTAAGGTTTTATTTATAGATCTTTTTAGTTAAAGTGGTTTGAGAGGAGACATACGGCGTACGTCCCTAAAACGTTTATATACTCAATAAAATATCCGGACATAAATCCCGTTATAATAAAGATGTTATCTAACGTATTTGCTTTATGAAAAAATGCGCAATTATATTACTGGTTCTGCTGCATATTACTGGTTCTGCTGCTGCTCGGATATGCTAAAGAGTGGAACCAACTGATTATAGATAATGAACAGGTAGTAAATACCCTGCAGGGCAACCTGTCGGATATTGCCGCCGAAGTGACCGCTATTCTACTCGAAACGACACCGGAATGTATCCTTGTACAACCTTCGCTGGTAAAACGGGCAGATAATAATATTTTCCTGGTAAGCAACGGACAACTTTACCGCTTTGATCATAACGGGAAGTTTATCAACCGCATTACTCCGGATTTCTTTAACCAGGAACGGCTGTGTGTGATTGATTATGTAATTGATCCGGAAAATAAGGAATTAATTGTTGTAGACAAGCAACTGAATGCCTTGTATTACCAATATGATGGTAGCCTGGTGAAAAGAAAGCAACTGAACAATTTCCATCCGTTGAACAATAACTTCAAATTATTTTATCATAACCGGCACATCTGGATCACGGCAGAGGTGGTTACACCGGCAATCACCTCCGGGCCGGTTGTCCATTCCATTGAAAAGCGTTTATACAAATACGATACGGCCTTTCATAAGGTGGAAGAAAACTTATTGACGCACGTTGACCTGGAACGTTTCTATATGGCTGGTAATTCACTTCCTGAAATGGCTATCTGTGATAATCATATTTATGTGATAATCATATTTATACGTATGCGGTTTCGCTTGAACCGGAAATGTTATTGCAGGATACGTTGTTGCTGTTACAACGTAACCAGTTACAGATAACGGCTGATAGCCAGCATAGCATTTTACCTCTGCGGATAAACGATCGTTATCTTTTATCTTCTTTTTACAGTGAGGGGAAAGAGAAGTTAACTTATACCTTCTGCTACGACCGGAAGAAAAAAGAATACATTCATATGCCGGGAGGCCTGAACGACAACTTCTACCATACAGGTGCCGTTGCCGGTTTGCAACCCCTTGATCTCTACAATCATTCGTTTTGCTACCTGAAAACAGGTGACGCAGTAAGGAATAGTTTTTCCGGAAGGAAAGAAAATGATAACCCCGTATTGTTCATTGTTAAGCTGAAAGCCTGACATTTATTTTCTTTCAGACCAAAAATAGCATTACCAACCCTATCTTCTTATTAGTTTTATCATTACTTTTGTGTCGGAAAAAACCTTCTGGTGAAGGCATAATAAACAGGCGCATAACCGTGATAAGCAAAGATTGCATGCGTTCACACCTACTTAAAACAGAACTCGTATGAAGTATTTAGCAAAATGGATGTTGATTGCGTTGATTATTTTTTCCTGCGGACAGTTATATGCCCAGGAGGAAAAAGAAACGCTGGTGGTGATTGATACCGATATGGGAAAGATCAAGGTAAGGCTTTTTAATGATACCCCCAACCACCGGGATAATTTTATTAAGAATATAAATGAGAATTTATATGATGGGCTGTTGTTCCACCGGGTAATCAAACAGTTTATGATCCAGGCCGGTGATATTAATTCCAAAACAGCGGCCGCCGGAGAGAAACTGGGCGAGGGCGACCCGGATTATACACTGGCTCCGGAGATCGTATATCCAAAGTACTTTCATAAAAGGGGGATGTTATGTGCCGCCCGCAAGCCGGATGAAAGTAATCCCAGTAAGGAATCGTCGGCAAGCCAGTTCTATATTGTAACCGGTAAATATTTTACCGAACATGAACTGGAGAAGATGGAAAAAGAGAAAAACATTACGCTTACCCCCGAACAAAAGGAAGCTTATATGTTACAGGGAGGGGCTCCGCACCTGGATAATGCGTATACGATATTCGGGGAGGTAATAAAAGGGATGAAAGTGGTTGAAAAGATAGAGTTTGTTACGACAGACCTGAACGACCGCCCCACCAAAGATATTAAAATCAAATCAGTGTCGGTTGTCGACAAATAAACAAAGTAAATGGAAACAAAAGAGGTACAGGTATTAATGCAAACTTCACTGGGAAGTATAAAACTGAAACTTTATAATGAAACTCCCCTACACCGGGATAATTTCCTGAAACTGGTTAACGAGGGGCAATACGAAGGACTTTTATTCCACCGGGTAATCAATGAATTTATGTTACAGGGTGGCGATGTAACCTCTAAGAATGCTCCATTGAACAAACAGTTGGGGGCTGGCGACCTGGGGTATACCGTTCCGGCTGAATTTGTTTATCCGAAGTACTTCCATAAAAGAGGTGCATTATCCGCAGCCCGTACCGGTGATGAAGTAAACCCGGCAAGAGCTTCGTCGGCTTCACAATTCTATATCGTTACCGGAAAAGTGTATTCGGAAAGCGAATTAAAGCAAATGGAAAAGCAGAAAGAAAGCCGTTTGAAACAAGCTATATTTGCCCGCCTGAAAACCAAGCTATATTTGCCCGCCTGAAAACAGAGAATAAAGCAAAAATCATAGAGTTGTACCGTAGTGGCGATAAAGATGAGCTGGCTATCTTACAGGATACACTGATTGGCAAAACGGAGCTGGAAGCCGAAAAGAGAAAAGACGAGATGGGTTTTACGGCGGAACAACGGGAAGTTTATACGACTATTGGCGGTGTTCCTTTCCTGGATAATGAATATACTGTGTATGGTGAAGTGGTAGAGGGTATGGATGTGGTAGATGCTATCCAAAAAGTAAAAACCAACAGCCAGGACAGGCCATTGGAGAATATTGTAATCGAAAAAGTGGAAGTGGTTAACGACTGATTATTTTAATGATTATCCGCATAATGTCCTATTATAAATTCTGGATTTGAAGTC
>JAJPZJ010000066.1 GCA_021204405.1 Tannerellaceae bacterium
CAACAGGTAATTCTGAAAATATATGAACAAGGAGGTTTGATGGCGGCTGGGGTTATTCCTGCAGATATTTTTCGTATTACCCCCCCCCCCCGAATTGCAGAGCCTAGCCGGAGTGAATTGCAACGGTATAAATTATGGCTCGAACAGAAATATTGTTCGCCTTATACCGGACGCCCCATTCCACTTGGTAAATTGTTTACTCCTGCCTATGAAATAGAACATATCATTCCTCAGTCACGCTATTTCGATGATTCATTAAGTAATAAAGTGATTTGTGAATCAGGGGTCAATAAACTGAAAGATAATTTATTGGGATATGAATTTATTAAAAATATGGTGGACAGATCGTAGAGGGAATACCTGTGTTTAATGCAGACCAATACCAGCAGTTTATTCAACTTCATTATAGCAGAAACAAAGTGAAAATGAAAAAACTGTTGATGGAAGAGATCCCGGATTCATTTATTCAGCGCCAGCTTAATGATAGCCGCTATATTGCAAAGGTTGTGAAAGGATTATTATCAAATATTGTTCGGGAAAAAGATGAAACAACGCCCGATTCCAAACACGTTATCTCTTGTACTGGTGCTGTTACCAATCGTTTGAAGAAAGACTGGGGATTAACTGATATATGGGATCGAATTATACAATATCGCTTTGAGCGTCTGAATCAACTCTCTTCCTCTACTGAGTATGGTGAATGGGAGGAAAATCGCTTTCGTATCCGTATACCTGTTGAACATCAAAAAGGGTTTGAGAAAAAGCGAATTGACCATCGGCATCATGCCCTTGATGCTATCATTATAGCCTGTGCTACCCGTAGCCATATCAATTACCTGAGCAATATAAATGCTAATGAGGGAGAAGAAAGAAGTCTTTTAAGGAATAAATTAAGACGGATGGAGGAAATAGAGTATACCATCCTAAAAGATGGAAAGGAGATTCGTAAAAAAAAGAAAAGTAGCTCGCGAATTCCTGCTTCCCTGGGTTGGCTTTACAAAAGAAGTACAAACAATCCTCGAGAAACTGGTGGTAAGTTTTAAGCAAGACATCCGGGTATTAGGTTATACCAATAATACTACCACCTATTATGATAAAGAGGGCAATAAAAAATACAAAAAAACAGCTAAAAGGAGACAGGCGTTCGATACGTAAGCCACTGCATAAAGACACTGTTTCCGGACGTGTCTCTTTGCAGGAGAAGAAAAAGGTTCGTTTATCTATAGCTCTTGAAAATCCTAAACAAATAGTTGACAAACAGTTGAGGAAAAAAATTGCTGAATTAACTACCCTATATGGTAAGTACAATCCGGAGCAGATACTCACCTGGTTTAAAAGCCGGAAATATAAATGGAATGACCAGGATATTACTAAAGTAGAGATTTACTATTTTAATAATGAGTATGCAGCTACACGTAAAACTGTTGATACTGGTTTCAATCGAAAAGTAATTGAGTCGGTAACTGATTCCGGAATCCGGAAAATACTGCTTCGTCATTTGCAGAACCATGAAGATAAACCAGAATTGGCTTTTTCGCCGGAAGGCATCCTGGATATGAATAAACGGATTAGTGAACTCAATGGTGGAAAACCTCGTCAGCCTATATATAAGGTACGAGTATATGAACCAATTGGAAATAAGTTTCCTATCGGCTATACTGCCAATAAAAAAGACAAATATGTAGAGGCAGCTAAAGGTACTAACCTTTATTTTGGTATTTATCAGGCACAGGATGGAACACGCACCTATCAAACTGTACCTCTCAATGAAGTAATAGAACGCATGAAACAGGGAGAGCTTCCAGTTCCGTCTACACGTATTCATAAAGAAAAAGAAGAAAAACTACTTTTTTGGTTATCACCTAATGATTTGGTATATGTACCAACAGAAGAGGAGAGAGAGAATCCTCATTTGGTTGATCTTACCAATCCAATCAAAGAACAGGTAAACCGGATTTATAAAATGGTGAGTAGTTCTGGAAACCAGTGTTTCTTTATTCAGGCTTCGGTTGCAACCTCTATTGTAAATAAGTATGAATTTACTAAACTTAATAAAGCAGAACGTGCCATATCAGAAGAGATGATAAAAGAGATCTGCCGGAAATTGAAAATAGATAGATTGGGAAATATTATTTCGTTCAACGGTAAAGAATTATTTCTATATGATAAAGAAAACACTTTATTTTGGCAATCCGGCTTATCTGAGTTTATGGAACGAACAATTGGTTATTCAACGGGCAGATGATGGAGAGAAAATAACCCGACCTATTGAGGATATAGGTATAGTTGTTTTGGATCATAAACAGATTACTGTTATACAGGGAGTGATGGAACGATTGTTACAAAATAGTTGTGCACTGATAACTTGTGATAGTCGACATATGCCAACAGGGCTCCTTTTACCTTTATATGGTAATACTACTCAGAGTGAACGTTTTCAGGAACAGTTATATGCTTCTACTCCGTTAAAAAAACAATTATGGCAACAAACCATCCAGCAGAAAATACGAAACCAGGCAAAAGTATTAGAAAATCTACGTGGAACAGTTGTAAAAATATGATGGTATGGAGTAACGAGGTTCGAAGTGGAGATCCGGATAATCTGGAAGCTCGTGATGCTGCTTATTATTGGAAAAATATGTTTCCCTTTATTGAAGATTTTACGCGCGACCGTGAAGGCATACCACCCAATAACCTGCTGAATTATGGCTATGCAATTTTACGGGCAATTATTGCCCGTGCGCTGGTTATAAGTGGCTTATTGCCTACGCTGGGTATTCATCACCACAATCGCTATAATGCTTTTTGTCTCGCAGATGATATTATGGAGCCTTATCGCCCTTATGTAGATGCTATGGTAGCAGAGATTGTAGAGGAAGAAGACGACTATTGTTTTCTTTCTAAAAAAAATAAAAGCAAACCTATTAACGTTACCTGTGCAGGAAGTCCGGATTGGAGGGCAACGAAGCCCGTTAATGATTGCTGCTTCCCAGACTACGGCCTCTCTTTATAAATGTTTTAGTGGTGAATCCCGGAAGATCATTTATCCTGAAAATAAATATGGATCGTTTTAGTGAATATCGTATTATGTGGATATTAGTTTTCTTTGACTTACCGACAGAGACGAAAAAAGAGAAAAGGGCTTATACCACGTTTCGTAAAAATCTACAACGTGACGGATTCACGATGTTTCAATTTTCTATCTATGTTCGCCACTGTGCCAGTCGTGAAAATGCTGATGTACATATTCGAAGAGTTCGTTCTTTCCTGCCTGAGAAAGGTCAGGTCGGTATTTTGTGTATTACCGATAAACAGTTTGGAAACCTCGAATTATTTATAGGACGTAAAAAAACAATAACCTCCACCCCTGGGCAGCAATTAGCTATTTCTAAATTCTTTGTTAACTATTTGATTCATAAACTGTTTTGCATAATGTGCTGTTTATGATAACAAAGATACTAACTTTTGAAAGTAAATCACACCTTATACTGGCCGGTCTAATAAAGTTTACGTTACTATTTTTAATATCAAAAATACTAAAGAAAAACAATTTTACAAATTAGACATC
>JAJPZJ010000139.1 GCA_021204405.1 Tannerellaceae bacterium
TCCGACTTCAAATCCAGAATTTATAATAGGACATTATGCGGATAATCATTTTATTATTTACCTTTTTATCATGATGTATGGCGGAATGGTGATGCAGGGAGTGATGGAAGAAAAAACAAATCGCATCATTGAGATTATGATCTCTTCTGTCAGCCCTTATAAATTAATGGCAGGAAAAGTAGTCGGGATTGGCTTAGTGGGAATTACCCAGGTGTTTTTGTGGTGTATCCTTACCTTACTCTTGTTTGGAGGCAGTCAGCTATTACTGGGAAGCGGGGCGGCCCTACCGGAAATCTTCGGTATCGAAAATTCGATAAATAGCCTACATCAGGCAGACGATTCCCTGGAAGCCGGGCTATTCCATATAGCCAATTCTATCCATATTGCTGAAATACTGTTTTACTTTATTATCTATTTTATAGGGGGATATATCTTATATGCATCTATCTTTGCAGCTATCGGTTCAGCGGTGGACAGTCCGGAGGATACGCACCAGTATATCACGCCCATGTCTGTTTTTATGCTTTTTGCTTTATATGCCGGCTTTTACAGTATGGAGAATCCGGATGGGCCTTTAGCTTTCTGGTGTTCTATCATACCTTTTTCCTCGCCAATCGTCATGATGGTACGTATTCCTTTTGAAATTCCTTTATGGGAAAAGATTCTTTCTATTATCATCCTCTATGTATCGGCTTTCGGAGTAACTGTTATTTCGGCAAAAATCTACCGGATAGGTATCCTGATGTATGGGAAAAAGCCCCGGCTAAAAGAGATTATCCGATGGATTAATTATAAATAAAGAGTTACAGGTAGCCCTTTATTTCCGGAAATTAAAAGCATCTTTAAATAGAATATACCCTACTGTTCCGCAACCGGCCAGGAAGATAAAGCCTATCAGGATCAGCATTTTTTTGGGGGAAGAGGCTTTTAATGGGACAGTAGCCGGTTCAATAATTGTATAGACCGGTGTCCGTTCCTGCACCCTTAATTTATCCTGTTCAAGCTTTTGGGCTAATGTATTGTAAAGATTAAAAGTGAGGCTCATTTCATTTTTTAACCGCTCCTGTTCCGTACGGTAGCTTGCCGATATGATGTTTTTATTCGCATCTTCGAAAGCGGCATATGCCTGCTGTGTACGATAATAGTTATTTCTGGCCTCTTCAAAAACACTTTCTGTAAATTCCAGGTCCTGTTTTGCTTTCTGGGTACGGTAAGTAGTTATATATTCCTGAAGCTGCTCCACCACTACATTTGTAAGTTGGGCAGAGATCAAAGGGTCCTGCATTTTCACCGAGACAGTTATCACCTGTGTTTTCTCATCAACCATGGCAGATACACGCTCTCTTAATTCCATTAACGCCCTTTCCTGATCCCGGGTGAGGAAGAAAGGGTTTAGTTCTCCATTATTTTCTTCCGGTGGCCCACCTATAAAATCTATAATTCCACCCAAAACAAAAAAACGGGGCCCTGAATATATGTCCCCACCAGGCACTTCGCTGGTGCTCATCTATATATTCATAAACTGTTGTTTGTAGTGTTCCTTCAATATCCTTTACTTCTATTGGGAAAAGCTCGAGCATGAAAGGGGTACTTTGTATAACATCCGGATATAGGTCCAGAGATATAGCATCTGCTTCTAATATACTATTCAGATTGATTCCGGCAATAGCTGCCAACCCTCCCAGATTTCTCATTTTAGAGGCGTTTTCTGTGGATTCCGGAGAGGCGTTTTCTGTGGATTCCGGAGCCAACTGGACTGTGGTAGTATATTCTTTTGGAAGACTAAAGGCTACAATTAACGCAACAACGACCGCTATGCTACATACTTTAATAATCAGCATACGTTCTTTAATAATCAGCATACGTTGTGCCCAGATCTTACCAGCTAATTCTATCAAATCAATCTCCTGTTCTTCCGAAACAACTGGAACAGGAGGTATTTCTTCTTTTTGATTATTGTTTGAAACAGTATTACTCATCCGATTTCCTTTTTGCCTTTAATTAATCATTCTTTAACGTATTAACGATCGAAGTGATCATTGCTGCCATTGATACCGTAGAGCTACCGATACTTAGCACTTCAGCCGTACTCATTCTACGCTCACGTTGTGTTTTGGTAGGAACTAATATCTCGCATCCGGGGTCCACCTTCGGATATTTTTTAAAGAAAATAGCTGTACGTTTGGTAGTAGCAACCTTTCCGTTCATATATACGACAATGGGATATTTACGTGCTATATCATTGTATCCACCGGCCTGCGATAAGCAATCACGAACAGACATCCTGCGTGTATAAGTTACACTATTGGGATAGGTCACTGCTCCGCTTACCTTCACGGTACTCTGTAGCTGAGGGATAAATAATTCATCTCCGTCGCGTAATACAAGGTCGTCGGGACTGCCCGGATTGGCCAGTGCTTTAGCCAGGTCAATTCCCACAGAATAATTTGTTATTTCGATAGCAGAAGGAGCTATAGAATCCCGTCCGTCCTGCTTCATGGTTAATTGCAGTAGGGTTTCCAGCCTGCGTAACTCATCTTCGGTTAATATCCTTTTCAGGCTTGCCCCTTTTATACATAGGCATCTACCGTTACTCCTCCGGCTTTAGCAATGATATCACTCAGGCGTGAATTCTTTTCTGCCAATACATAATTCCCGGCAAAAGCAACCTCTCCACCTATTGTTATTACCTGTTGCGTTGAATATCCGGGAGAAAATCTGATGAACACTTCGTCAAACGGCATTAGGGTAAATGCTTCCTGGCCCGATATAATCTCCAGGTTATCATTCAGCGTAAATGTATATTCTTCTGCTATCCTGTTAGTACTTACAACCGAAGTAGTATTTTTTATTCTTCTGGCCACTTCCACATTAATGGTAGCGGCTGCTTCACTCAAACCGCCAGCCAGGATAATCGCATCTTCTACGGTCATATTATGGCTGTAAGGCAAGATGGTATCCGGGATATTCACAGCACCACTTACTTTAATGGTATAAGCTTCCCGCAAGTCAAACAGAGAAGGGATATGTAATATATCTTCCGGCATAAGCGCAATATCCGGTACCGTTCCATTGATTATTCCACGGATATCTACTGTTATTACTGAGTTGGTAAAATCGGGATTCAGACGGGTGATCTGGGCACGTCCCATAAATTCATCTCCTTTTAATCCTTTGGCCTGGTCCACCAACGTTCTGACAGAATTCACCTTTTCATTTAATTCATATTCTCCTGGTCTCCATACCGCTCCGGTTATAGTTAACCGATTTTCATAAAAAGGAATCACAGAGTCAACCAATAAAGAATCACCATCATGCATGATGAAAGTAGAAAACTTATCCCTGGTTACAGTAGCTATCCGATAGCGTTCGCCTGTTCTGCGTTTTACCTGTACATCTGCCGTATAGGCGTCTTCGGTAAAACCTCCGGCCATGGCTATTACCTGTTGTAACGTTTCCCCCTCTTTAACCTCAAATATCCGGTTTCTTTTCAACTTACCAGTTGTTGTAACCAGTTGTTCATACGGACTAATAATGATCATATCATTATCTTCCAATCTTACATTTGCCGTATAATTTCCTTCTACGTATAATTTCCTTCTAATAAATATTCATATACATCTAAAGAAGTAACCTCTTTATTATTTCTGAAAAGCCGTATGGTACGTAAAGAACCTATGTCGTTTGCACCGCCGGCGGCATATAAGGCATTAAAAAGAGTAGCCACAGAGGGTAAAGTATAAGTTCCCGGTGCCACAGCTTCTCCGACAATATGAACTTTTATACTCCTTATTCTTCCTAAACTCACCGAAACAAATGTAGTAGCCGACTCTCCCTGGATATTAGACATAATCCGGCCTAACGCCTGACGGATCCGGCTTTCAGCGGCTTCAATAGTTAACCCTGCTACCGAAATAGGGCCTAACCCCGGAATAATAATTATACCATCCGGAGAAATATCGCTGGTCTGATTCATCTCCGAATCTCCCCATACATTAATAATCAACTCATCTCCCGCAGACAAACGATAATCACGCGGTGTCGGGATATTCAGGTTTGGCTCGAATGTTAACATTTGGTTTGTAAAAATCTCACGCCCAAATACGGTATGCGTAAGATCCTCTTCTGCAAACATATTTTGTTTCCTCTGCAATTCCAGGGGAAGGATTTCCCTTCCTGACATATCTACACTGGAGTAACGGTCTGACACAACCTGCTGCTGAGATGTTGTATTATCCGGAGTCTGAACGGCCTGTTGTTTTAATTTTGTTATTTCCTCCTGAATCTGTGCATCGGTAAACCTGGCTGCTTTAGCTTTGCCTATAAGATCCTGTGGGTACCTGGGAATAAGTCAGAGAAGTAACAAACAATAAAATAAATGTACAGAAGTTTCGCAATAATGTATTCATGCTCATTTTTCAGTATTATCGAATATTGATATTTTGATCTGCAAAAGTATAAATTTTAATTTAATATTTTTCTGTAAAGTGGCTATCCGCTAAAAATTATCTCTTATTATTTATATCAAATTTATATCAACTTACATGCCAGTTCAGTCAATCTATTATATATTTTAGTTAAATGCTACATTCAATAAAACTCTTTGCAATTTTAATCAGCCCGGCTCATTACCAATTTGCCATGCTTAATCCCTTTTATCGTTGTTAATTTATCAGATAATTCAGTTAACCTATGGGCTGTTCCCATCACAGTTACGATATGTAAACAGAAATTTTTATTAATATAATACTGTGAGGAGGATAGGATTACCTCTTTATAGCTTCCCTGGATGGCAGTAATTTTGGCAGATATCTCTTTTTTCCCCTGATCAAACATAATAATAATAGTTCCGGCCACAAGGTGATTACATTGCCACTTCTTTTCTGCAATATTCTTTTCGATCAGGAAACGGATTGCCTGGGAACGGTTTGCAAACCTATTATCAATCACATACTGGTCTAAAGACTCTAAAACCTCCTCTTCCAAAGAGACTCCAAAACGTTTTAATGCCATAATATAAAGAGACTCCAAAACGTTTTAATGCCATAATATTAAGATGCGCTAGCTGGTTTAAAGTGTGTAAAGGTATCTAATTTCCCCCAGTTTCAAAAAGCCAATCCTGTGAATATTTTTTCTTTTGTTTATCCTTATCTTTTTTACCGGAAGTTTGTTCTATATGAATAGAATATCAACCAAACTAAAAATTAGAAAAACTATGAAAAGTATTGTTTTACTCCGCCACGGAGAAAGTACGTGGAATAAAGAAAATCGTTTTACAGGATGGACAGATGTAGACCTGACTGAACAGGGAGTTAAAGAGGCTGCTCGTGCCGGGGATATACTAAAAGTAAAAGGATACGTGTTTGATAAGGCTTATACCTCTTACCTGAAAAGAGCAGTAAAAACATTAAACTGTGTGCTGGACCGGATGGATCTTGACTGGATACCGGTGGAAAAAAGCTGGCGGCTCAATGAAAAACACTATGGTAATTTACAGGGACTAAATAAAAGCGAAACAGCAGAAAAATATGGTGATGAGCAGGTATTGATCTGGCGGAGAAGTTATGATGTAGCTCCCCACCCCCTCTCCGAAGAAGATCCGCGCAATCCCATATTTGATATACGCTACACGGATGTGCCACAAGAGGAATTACCCAGAACCGAATCCTTAAAAGATACGGTAGAACGTATACTACCCTATTGGAAGGAAGTTATTTTCCCTTCCCTCGAGACAGCAAACCAACTTCTGGTAGCTGCACACGGAAATAGCCTACGGGGTATTATCAAATACTTAAAAAATATCTCCGATAAAGAGATTGTCTCCCTCAATTTACCCACTGCTGTTCCCTATGTATTTGAGTTTAATGACCAGTTAGAACTTATTAACGATTATTTTTTAGGCGATCCGGAAGAAATAAAAAAGTTAATGGATGCGGTAGCCAACCAAGGTAAAAAGATGTGATAGCGTCCGTCCGTCAACCAAGACCAAACCTTATGAAATATTACATTCTTTTGATTATTTTATTGATTTTATTCGGATTTATCTTATGCTGAAAATAGCTGATTATTCTGAAATAAAAACTGGGAAAAGTGGATAAATCCGTCGGGAAAAGAAAAACATTTTCCTGTCAGATCAAAGCCGGAGAGCGCTTCAGGGAAATAAAAATGCGCTTCAAACGGTTGCGTATCTAAAAGAAAGGAGTAAATTTGCACGTTAATTAATAAAATTGATTGGAAATGATCGATAAAATAAAGGATTTACTTCAGGAAGTGCAGCAGATGCAAGCTGCCAATGCAGAAGAACTGGAAGCTTTACGTATTAAATATCTAAGCAAAAAAGGAGAGATTTCACAATTGATGAATGATTTCCGGAATGTAGCTCCCGATCAGAAACGTGAAGTTGGTAAATTCCTTAATGAGCTGAAAGAAACAACCCAGCATAAGATCAACGAATTAAAAGAAGGATTCGAAAATGTACAGACCGGCACTGAGGAGCTGGACCTGACACGTACAGCCTATCCGGTCAAACTCGGAATGCGACATCCGCTTTCCCTCGTTAAAAAAGAGATTTGCGACATCTTTGCACGCCTGGGTTTCAGTATTGCCGAGGGTCCGGAAATTGAAGACGACTGGCATGTGTTTTCTTCACTTAATTTTGCCGAAGACCATCCGGCCCGTGATATGCAGGATACCTTCTTTATCCAACACAATCCGGATGTATTACTCCGTACACATACCTCTTCCGTACAAACACGTGTAATGGAAAAGGAGCAACCGCCTATCCGCATTATCTGTCCGGGAAGAGTATACCGTAACGAAGCGATCTCGTATCGTGCCCATTGCTTTTTTCATCAGGTAGAAGCATTATATGTAGATAAAAATGTTTCGTTTGCCGACCTGAAGCAGGCACTGCTTTTCTTTGCCAAAGAGATGTTCGGCAAAGAAACCAAAATACGCCTCCGTCCATCCTATTTCCCCTTTACCGAACCTTCTGCCGAAATGGATATTTCGTGCAACCTATGTGGCGGTAAAGGCTGTCCGTTCTGTAAACACACAGGCTGGGTAGAAATCCTAGGATGTGGTATGGTAGATCCTAATGTATTAGAAAATTGTGGTATCGACAGTAAACAATATTCCGGGTATGCGCTCGGAATGGGTATTGAACGTATCACAAACTTGAAATATCAAGTAAAAGACTTGCGCTTGTTCTCAGAAAACGACATCCGTTTCCTGAAACAGTTCGAGTCGGCCAATTAAATTGTATACCTAAATCATGTACCATCCCCGGGAAGTTGTGAAGCTACCCGGGGAAAACACAAGGGGAAGCTTTATGGTAAAAATATTACTGTTAGCAGTAGGAGGATCGGTAGGAACTTTGTTCCGGTATGCAATTTCCATGTAGGTACAAAAATACTACCTTCCACCTTTCCTTCAGGAACATTTTCCGTAAACATCATCGGATCATTCCTGATCGGCTTTTGCTGGTATTTGTCTGAAGGAGGGCATTTTTCACTACCTACCAGACTTTTCCTGTTTACGGGATTCTTCGGAGGTTTCACCACATTTTCATCTTTTTCACTGGAAACAATGAATTTAATGAAGACCGGTGATTACCGTCTCGCTCTTTTTAATATCTTAGCCAGTAATTTCATCGGATTAATTGCTGTTTTCTCAGGATATCTGTTGGGAAAAATAACCCTGACATTCATTAATAAAGTATGAAAAAAGAAGAAAGATATAATGGAGTACTAAGCTGGTTCAAAGAAAACGTACCTGTAGCAGAAACGGAATTACATTATGAAAATCCCTTTCATCTGCTTATAGCCGTTATCCTTTCAGCACAGTGTACAGACAAAAGGGTTAATATGATTACACCTGCACTGTTCGAAGCCTTCCCTACCCCGGAAGTACTGGCTGCTTCCAGTCCGGAAGTTGTATACGAATATATTAAAAGTGTTTCTTACCCTAACAATAAAGCGAAACACCTGGTAGGGATGGCCCAAATGTTATTAAAGGAATTTAATGGAGTAGTCCCGTCCGATGTTGATGAACTACAAAAACTTCCCGGTATCGGGCGAAAAACGGCCAATGTAATTGCTTCGGTCGTATTTAATAAGCCGGCTATGGCGGTAGATACTCATGTATTCAGGGTGGCCAACCGGATTGGCCTGACTGCAAATAGTAAAACTCCACTGGAAACCGAGAAAACCCTTATCAAATATATCCCCGAAGAGCTTGTTGCCATCACACACCACTGGCTAATCCTGCACGGACGTTATACCTGTGTGGCCCGTAAACCCAAATGCGAAGCCTGTGGCCTGGCACCCTGGTGTAAGTATGTACAAAAATCCAAATGAACAGATATGGTAAAGAGATAATGATAGGATTACTGGCTACGATCCTGACGGGGCTGGCAATCTTTTATTATTCTAACCGGCTACAGGCCGGACGGTTAGCTGAAAATACCGACTGGCATACTTATATAGCAGATCATCCCTATGCTTTACTACAGATCAATCGTCCGTCTGTAGTAACAAGCCTTGTATTTTCCGATACAATTACAAAAAATATATTCCGGAAATACCTGCCTGCCCCGGCTATCCAGATAATCACAACTAAAAATCCAGCATTACCTTTATACATCTCTTTTCATACAAACGGAGAACTCTTGTATATAAAAGCCAGCGAACAGCAATTTAATAAATTACACAATGAGGTATTAAATTCTTACTTTAAATTTTATCAGCCTGAAACCGAAATGATTGAAGCAATAAAGGTAGAGTTTTATCCGGCCGGGGGAAACCGCTTTTTCGGTTCTTTCTATCACCAGGGAATGTGGGTTGGAAGCTTTAGCCGTAAACTCCTGGAAGAAAGTATCCGGCATATGGCCAGCTCATCCCCGGTAGCTAAAGAAACCAATAAAAGCTTTGATCCCAATTCACCCCTTAACCTCTTTCTGGTATCAGATTCCATCAGGCAATATATGGAAAGCAACTTTATTTCCGAACAGGTTAAATGGGATAAATGGATGGTGGCTGATATCTTTGTAAACGAACAATCCCTTTGTTTTTTTACCCAAACCCCGGACATACCGGAAACCGATTCTATCCGGGCCTGCTATTTACATGCTATGGATACTTATCTTTCCGGAATAGCCCAACGTCCGGTACAGGGAGAATTATCCACTAACGAAGAAAACACGTACTATTCCAGTTGCCTCCCGCTGCTTTTTCCTTAAAGCTCAATCATTAACTGATCGTATCCCGGGCTAACTCCTGGCGGTAATCCTTTCTCCAGCTCAGCATGTAACCCCATCTGATGGTTCATATGGATCAGGTAGGCTTGCCGTGGGGCTATTTTCTCTATGTTCCTCAACGCATCCTCCAGTGTTTCATGAGAGATATGCCACTCTTTCCGGAGTGCCTCAATAAATAAAACATCCAGCTTCCTCAATTTCGTAAATTCCTGTTCCGGTATATACTTTAGGTCGGATAAAAAAGCCATATTTCCCATCCGGTATCCCAGGATAGGAAGGCTGGCATGCATCAGTCGGATGGGCATTATTTTTATGTCCTTTATTACAAAAGGCTCCTCATTAATAGTATGGAAAGCAAGATGGGGAAGATGCTTATTCCCCTTTGCCGTAAAGACATAAGGTATGTGGCAGCGGAGCGCCTCAATCACATTTTGTTCAGCATATATATCCAGCTCTTTTTCCCGGCACAACGGACGCAAATCATCCAGTCCTGCCGTATGATCGTAATGTTCATGCGTAAGCAGTACCGCATCCAACCGGTCTACCCTGTTACGCAACAGCTGGTAACGGAAATCAGGTCCACAATCTATTAATATATTTTTCCCTTCCGTTTCTATCAGGGCAGATGTACGCAACCGGTTGTCACACGGGTCGGTACTGGTACAGACCCTACACCTACAACCTATTTCCGGTACTCCCCCTGAAGTTCCCGAACCCAGTAAAGTGATTTTCATTACCCTACGTATTTTACTTCCGGCATCATCTCAATACCAAACCGTTCCTGTACGGCTGTCCGTATACTTTCTGCCACCAAAGCAATCTCGTGCCCGGTTGCTCCTCCCAGGTTTACCAATACCAGTGCCTGTTTTTCATACACCCCTACTCCACCATGTGACTTTCCTTTAAAGCCACATTGTTCAATCAACCATCCGGCAGGTACTTTCACCCGGCCTTCCGCATGTGGATAAAAAGGCATATCCGGATACTGTTGTTTCAATTGCTCAAAAGTAGCAGCAGGAATAACCGGGTTCATAAAAAAACTACCGGCATTACCCAGTTCGGCCGGATCGGGTAACTTTTGCCACCTCACTTTTTTAACAGCCTGGCGTATATTCTGCAAAGATACTTCAGCATAAGCCTCCAACTCCTGGCGCAGGTTACCATATTCCAACTTAAACACTGCCGGCCTCGATAAACGGATCGTTACATGAGTAATAATATGCGGCTCCTGGTATGGATCTTTAAAGATACTATACCGGTATGCATATCCACATGCCGAAACAGGAAAAACCTTTTTCTCAAAAGAAAGCTGGTTATACCCTTCTACCGACACGATCACATCCTTTATCTCCACCCCGTAAGCACCAATATTCTGTACGGCCGCCGCACCGGTTTCACCCGGGATATCACTCAGGTTCTCGATACCACCCAATCCGTTGGATACGGCATACGCCACCACATCATCCCATCTTTCGCCGGCACCAATCCGTAGAAGTACCGCCCCTGCTGTCTCTTCTACAACGGTCATCTCTTTGATTGCCGAATGCAATATAATACCACTATAGTCATTGAGGAATAATAAATTGCTTCCTTCGCCTATATGCATCGAGTCACACTCCTGGAAGTATTCATCACGCAGGATCTTCTCCAATTCCTCCTCCGTCTCATACTCCATAAACCAACGGGCTTTGACCGGTAAATGAAATGTATTATGTTTTTCAAGCGAATAGTTTTCTTCTATTTTCATACAATAAATTTTTTAATAAGCAGGTTACAACCCAGCCGTCAAAGGTAAGCAATTCAACCCGGAAATCTGTTGAAAACCTTTTATAAGGTATTGATAATTTCACGCTGTTTATTAAAAAAGATCATCCGCTGGATTTCTCCGCTTTGGGAAATAAGCGTTGAGTAACGCCTGAGTGAAAGTATCCATTCTTTCTGTACCCGGCAAATATCCGGATGTTGCGAATCCATCATATGGATCGCATATAGGTTATAAAGGCTGGGCTGGAAATTTCTTTTTTCAACCAGGCTGTAAGACGACTCAAAATCAATATTAGACAAGTAGATAGAAACCTTTTTCCCATTATTAAAAGTCCCTTTAGCAGCCACTACTTCCAATTCATCCAGCAATTACAGTAATTCGCTTTTCAAGGCAGCCCGGTCAGCCCCGGAAAGCATATTCAGTCCTGAAAAATACTTTATTTCATTCACCAGCGATTTAAAAATATTAGTATCCCAAATAGTATACATAGCGGGTATTGTACGGATCAGGTTTACTATTCTGGTATGCAGCTCCACCACCTTATCAGGAAAAGTAAATTCTTCCATCGGGAAAGTAAATTTCATCCCATTCATCTGATGCATCCAGCGGCAAAACCTGAATTTGACAATACGTTTATAAGGAGCATAAAAAAAGAAAGGGATCACATTGGTAGCCATATGCACTACGGCTTCGGGGCCATCTTTTACATAACTGAGCCCATGGATATAGCAGTTCAGTAAAACAATATAATTTTCCAGCGGGTCCGGCGAATGTAACAAATTAAGCCGGCAGATAGTACTTCCCGGCGTATTGGCTCCGATAATCAGATCTAATGAAAGTCCTAATTTCTGTGCTATCAGCGACACCTCATAAAAGGTAAAAGGAACCTCTCCCCGCAAACGGCGGTAAACAGCCTCTTTACCAATCGAAATAATATCCATTATTTGATTAGCCAGGTTGACCTCCTCCGGCAAACGCTCCCGCATAGCCTTGATCAGCTCATTATTTAAAGTATCCTTCATCAGACTCATCATTTAACATCTGTATTAAAGCTGTTGGAATATGTGATAATTATCCTTCGGAAAACAGATCAGACGCCTATAAAACGACAATTTATTATCTGGATAAGATATCAAGACCCTTTGAATTTCATTTAGCGCAAAAACATCAAACAGAAGTTTCCCAATAAGACACCCAGCCGTCTCCTTAACATGGAAAAAGACACTATTTAAAGGAACTCATCATGTACATTTGCGATGTAAAACCATATAAAAACAATTATTTATGAATAAAGCAGAACTCATAGAAGCCTTGGCTGAGAAAGCTGGACTGCAGAAGCAGAAAGCAAAACAAGTACTCGATGCTTATATGGAAATTGTTACCGAGCAAATGGCACAGGAGGAAGAAATCGTGCTGATAGGCTTTGGTACATTTATACCTAAACCACAAACCAGCCGACTGGCCCGTAACCCTAAAACTGGTACTCCGGTAATGATCCCGGCAAGAACCACTGTTAAATTCAAGCCCGGTAAATTTCTTCTGGAAGCCATCAATAAGGATAAATAAAAGTTACAAAAACTTCCTTTGTGTAATAACATAAAGGAAGTTTTTGCTAAAAGTTATATTTTGCTACTTTCTGCTAATAGCCTGCTATAAGTGAACCACCTCCATTCATATTCATTCATTTTATTCGCAAAAGTACATATGAGTAATCAGTAAATCAGAATCATTTAAACAGATAAAAGGCTCCTCTTATTTCTATTTATGCAATTACCCTCTTGTGTGGTTTCGATTTCCAGAACAAACTATTCAACCAGCTATCGCTTAACACGCATTATGAAACAAAGATTCATCCCCACACTAAAAATTTCCTGATATAAGAATGCATATAGCTAAGAAAGGAAGCCCTATGACCGGAATCCTTTACAAAAGCAATTAAATTGGTACAAAATTTGTATACCGCTTTAATAATATATATTTTAGATGCCGGAAAAACATAAATCATATATTCCGAAATGAAAATAATTAATCTGGGAGATTCCAATTCTATCCTTAACAGATTTGTTGCCGAACTGCGGGATGTAAAAATCCAGCAGGACAGTATGCGTTTTCGTAGAAATATCGAGCGCATCGGCGAGATTATGGCGTATGAGATAAGCCATGCATTCAGTTACAGTACTAAAAACATCCAGACCCCTTTGGGTATATCACCTACCACTACCCCGGATGACCAGGTAGTAATCAGTACCATTCTACGGGCCGGGTTACCTTACCACCAGGGTTTCCTGAGTTATCTGGACAATGCGGAAAATGCGTTCGTTTCGGCCTACCGGAAATATAAAGACCGGTTAAACTTTGATATTCACATCGAATACATTGCTTCGCTAAATATCACCGGTAAAACCCTTATCATTACCGATCCGATGCTGGCAACCGGCAGTTCGATGGAGCTGGCCTATCAGGCACTGCTTACCAAAGGAATACCCTCACATATCCATGTAGCCTCTATTATAGCAAGCCGACCCGCCCTGGAGTATATCCAGCAAAAAATGCCTGAAGATACGACCCTCTGGGTGGCTGCGGTAGATGAGCAGTTAGATGAACATTCCTATATTGTTCCGGGACTTGGAGATGCGGGCGACCTGGTCTATGGTGAGAAAGATTAAATAAAATGGAACAGACCCGCTCCTGTCACAGGATAAGGTCTGTTCACTTACCATAAAAAGTCATAAAAAGAAGTATTTTATTTTATATGAAAATCCACTGTGAATGTAGGAATGAATAGTCCTTAATCCGGGGAGTAATTGCAGCAGTCAGGGTAAAATATAGCAATAACCAGATGAAGAAGATAGTAAAGCGTTTTTCATTTCTACATTAGTCTTAATACAATCCCTGGTTATTACGAAGATAATACTTTTATTTATAGGATACAAATTCTCCTATAAAACTTTTCTCATCTTTATCCGGCAGGAGATTGCTTTTTCAGGAAGTGCCTGGTCAATGTACATGTGGCATCCCTTCAGGATGGATCAGAGATAATACAGGGAACCCAGGGTGGTACCCAGTGGTGTTCAGAAGATAAAAATCTTAGTTCCCCGCGAAGGCGGGGACCGCATTAGAGCAAACAGTGTTTTTCTGTTTTTAATATTAAAACAGACAGCTTCGTTGCGGTCCCCGCCTTCGCGGGGAACTAATTATTTGTTGTTAATAGCTATTTACGTTCTCCGTAAAACCTTCTGAACAGGACTGGGTGGTATCCTGGACTAAGACAGGCCATCCCTGCGGGATTCAGCTACCAGGAGTGACAGATTTCCTTGAGTGAGAGGATGGATTATAACCAACGTCCAAAACGTTTTACATACCATTGTTTGATGAGCTGCGTAAGCAGGCAATAACCCAATAAAGTGGCAATCAGCCAGGGGAAATAACTCCAGGGCAGCGGTACCAGCCCGATCGATCCGCCAATAGCGGTGAATGGCAACAGGATGCCGATACCCATAATGGCAAATGTAGTAATCATCACCGGCCAGGAAGCACGGCTCTGGATAAATGGTATCTTACGGGTACGGATCATATGTACGATCAGTGTTTGTGAGAGTAGTCCCTCTACAAACCAACCCGACTGGAAAAGCGATTGCATATCCGGAGTAGTGCATTTGAATACATACCACATCACCAGGTAAGTAGTAATATCAAAGATCGAACTGATCGGCCCGATATGAATCATAAACCGGCTCAGGTCAGACGTATCCCATTTACGGGGTAACCTCAGGTACTCATCATCCACACAGTCAAACGGGATAGTAGTCTGGGATATATCATATAGCAGGTTCTGGATCAGTAAATGGATCGGAAGCATCGGCAGGAAAGGCAGGAATGTACTTGCTACTAATACACTGAACATATTACCAAAATTCGAACTGGCCGTCATTTTGATATACTTCATAATATTGCCGAATATCTTACGCCCTTCGATCACCCCCTGCTCCAATACCATCAGGTCTTTTTCGAGCAGGATAATATCGGCACTCTCTTTGGCAATATCCACTGCCGTATCTACCGATATACCGATATCCGACTGCCGTAAGGCGGAAGCATCATTGATCCCATCTCCCAGGAAGCCCACCGTATTCCCCTGTTCCTGCAACAAACTGATAATACGGGTTTTCTGCATAGGTGTAAGTTTGGAGAATACGGTTACCACCCCTACCCTTGCCTTCAACTCCTCATCTGTAAGTGCTTCAATCTCCATCCCCTGTAAGGTTTGGGAAATATCCACCCCTACCTGGCGGCATACCGATTTGGCAACCGCCTCATTGTCGCCCGACAATACTTTTACCTCTACCTCATGCTCATGCAACTGGCGAATGGCCCCGGCCGCAGAAGATTTGGGAGGATCGAGAAAAGCCAGGTAACCGATCAATACCATTTCGCATTCATCCGCCACTGAGAAATCCAGCTCTTTTTCAATCCAGCTTTTATGCGCGATAGCCAGTACCCGCATACCTTCCCGGTTCAGTTTATCGGTAATGGAATGAGAGATCTCCCGGTATTTATTGGTCAGCGCATGAACCTCACCATTATATTCCACATGCGAACAGATCTCCATCATCTCTTCAACAGCCCCTTTGGTAATAATCTGCCGCTTGCCTTCCCCATCTTCAATAATGACCGACATGCGGCGGCGGGTAAAGTTGAAAGGAATCTCATCTACCTTATTATAACGTTCTTCCAGGTTTTCAAAGCCCAGCTCCTTCACATGCGAGAGGATGGCTTTATCCATCAGGTTTTTCAATCCTGTCTGGAAATAACTGTTGAAATAAGTGTGGCGCAATATGCGCAGGTCCTCATCAGCCTGTACGTTCAGGTACTTTTTCAATACGATCTTATCACGGGTAAGCGTACCGGTTTTATCCGTACAGAGTATATTCATCGCCCCGAAGCTCTGGATCGCATTCAGGTTCTTTACAATCATTTTCCGCTTCGACATGGCTACTGCCCCTTTGGCCAGGTTGGAGGTGACGATCATTGGCAACATCTCCGGCGTAAGTCCTACCGCTACCGAAACAGCAAAGATAAAGGCATCAAACCAGTCGCCTTTACTCAACCCGTTAATAAAGAATACAAAAGGAACCATTACCAACATAAACCGGATCAGCAATAAACTCACGCGGTTAATCCCTTTATCAAAACTGGTCTCTGCCCGTACGCCGGAAAGGCTTTTGGCAATCGTACCCAGGTAGGTCGATTTACCGGTAGCAAACACAATACCAAGCGCCGACCCACTTACCACATTCGATCCCATAAAGCAGATCGTTTCCAGCTCGACCACACTACCGGTACGGGAGCTCCTGTTACTGCTTATCTCCGCCCGTTTCTCCACCGAATCCGACTCGCCGGTAAGCGACGATTGGCTTACAAACAGGTCTTTGGATTCGATGATCCGGATATCTGCCGGCACCATATCACCGACTGCCAGATACACCAGGTCGCCGGGTAGTAATTCGGAAATATTGATCTCTTTCCCTTGTTTGTCGCCCTCGCGGTATACAGTAGCTGTATTTTTAACCATCTTTTTGAGGGCTTCCGATGCTTTACCCGATTTCCACTCCTGTACAAAACGCAGGATAGCACTCAGCAGCACCATGGTAGTAATAACAATCACGGTTATCCATTCCCGCTCTTCGGGTGCAGCCAGCAATACATCAATAACAAGCGACACAACAGCCAGGGCCATCAGGATACCGATAAACGGATTGATAAACGTTTTGATCAGTTTAATTAACCAGATATCCCGTTTTTCCTTCACTATTTCGTTAGGGCCATACATCAGGCTACGCACCATTACATCCTCATGAGTTAAACCTTCATGGGTTGTTTCAAAATAGCTAAAAGCCGAGCGTAAAGGCTGTGTAGCAGCCAGGAAGACCTTTTCGCTGTTAAAAGAGAAGCGGGCCTCTTTTTTCGATTTTTTTGTTTTTCATCCACATAGTTTTCCGTATTATTCCGGTACAACATCTCTCATTAAAAGATGCGGCAAAAGTAAAGTGGATGCACAAAAAAAGGTGTTAGAGAATAATTAAAAGGGTATTAGAGAATGATTAGAATTGGGGGTAAAGAGATCTCTTTCGACAAAAAGAAAAAAGACCTTGTTTCCCGCGCAGGCGGGGACCGCATTTAAGCAGACAGTCTAGAAAATAGTTGTTGAGCGACAGTTCCTTTGCGGTCCCCGCCTACGCGGGGAACTGGGAACGTTTTTCGTGGAAAAAACATATTCACTGGCAATGCTCTTTCAACAAACGCCCGGCCAGCGGATCGCCCAGTTCGTTTGCTTTTTGCAGGCTTTCACAGGCTTCGGCCTGTTGTTCCATGCGTACCTGGCATATTCCTTTCAGGCGGTAACAGGCGCCAAAGTCGGGAGCGATAGCCAATGCCTTCTCTATGCTCGCTATTGCTTCGGGATAGTTTTGAAGGCGTATCAGGACAGCCGCTTCTTCGGCGTAGAAATCAGGGTTCTCCTCACTGAGGCGGATGGCTTCACGGATATCAGCCAAGGCACCTTCGTTATCACCGTGGCGGAATTTTGCCTGCTGCCGGTAATAATAGAACATATCGTTTACATTGCCTCTTACCACTTCATAATACTGGTCGTAATCAGCAATTACCTCTTCAAATTGGTTTAGCAAAAGTTTCAGGTCTATCCGTTCCAGTATAAACGGAGCAGCCTCTGCCGGAGTGGGTGTACCGAATTTGGCAATAGCACTATCCATCAAAGCAATCACCTCATTGATCTGCGCACCGGGCAGGCTCTGTTTTACTTTGGCTGCCATATAATAACTTTCAGCAGAGCCTATCCCGCTTTGGGCTACAACCAGGTATTCTTCCAGCGCCTGTTCATTTTCCCCGCGTGCCAGATGGATATCCGCTTTCAACTGGTGGTATACGGGAAGATTGCCGGTAGCGATTGCAGCCTGAATAGTTGCCAATGCGGCATCCAGCGACCATCCCGGTTCATTCAGTGTTGAATCCTGTACAACCGCTTCGTAAATAAGCTGGGCTTTAAAATAGTCGATCTCTGCTTTATTATCGGTATACCGGGCGGCCGTTGCCAGGTCGTCAAGTGCCTGTTTCAATAGCTGTGCTTGTCCGGCGGGAGTATCCGCCAATACACTCCGGTTCCTTACATAATGGCTTGCCCTTGCATGATAAATCTGTGTAGCATCGGGAAAAGTAGCCAGGAAATCATTTATATAATCCAGGTAGGCCTGCGCATCTTCCCAACCTGTCCGCAAATAGAAAGAGATCAGGGCATCTTCTTTATCTGCCGGCCATGCCCGTTTGATCCTTAAATTATTATACGCACTATTAAAAGCATCCGAAGAAGTGATAGCCAGGCTATTGGCATACCCGGCCGATACGGCAAAAGAGGATTCTTTTTTACCGGAGGCATCTTCCTGCGCCAGTCCGAATACTTCACCATTAGCTGTTAACAAAGGGGCATTTTCCTGTCCGGGTTGTAAAGGAAAGTCCACCTGGTAATAACTGTAGTTGTCTTTTAGTTTACTGATCTCCGCAAGGCTACCTTTCGTTACAGGTACTATTTTAGCTGTCGAATAAGGAAGCAGGTATACGGTTTCCCCTTCACTTTGCGGAGCGGTTGCCACCGGCAGGAAACTTACCTTTTTGGGAACATGCGTACGCACCTTGATTACATCATACAATTCATCAGCACCTGCTACCATAGTTACCGGATAGGTTTTCCCTTCCGTATCGGTTACAGTTGCCCGGTCGGCCTTTTTAAACAGCGAATATGCCGAAAGCACATCGCCCGATTCGGTTACAAAGAATCCGGTTCCGCTATTGATCTTATTGCCGTCTTTACTATAAGTGGATATGGTTACTACCGCTTTTTTAGCTTTGTCTACCCATTTAGGAGCATCTTTTTGTGCAAACAGGGGTAGCGTTACAGAGAGTATAAGCGTAAGAATGATTAGTCTTTTCATGGTTGTTTATTTTCAGTACGGGGCAAAAGTAAGAAATTAATTGTCAACAGGCAATGGATTGTACTATATACATAGGAACGGATAGGTAAAAGAAAGCCATCAGAATGTTACTTTTGCCTGCTCGTTGGAGGGGATATGTTATCAATGGTGGCCGGAAGATTTTTTTTCAGGCCGGAGGCCTACTATATCCCAGGCCCGGGCAGCGCCCGGGTTTTGTTACCAGCTATGTATTTGCGCACCGTAGGTGCAGTATACTAAAAAACTGACATTTGGTTCTACTCTAATCCTGATATTCTACTTCTATACTGGGCCTACGGCCCGCAACCTGCGGTATCGTGCCCCCCCTCGACGTTGCTGCAGGACTGTTAAATTCTCTTATTTTAGTCTTCAGTCCTGCAAGGACGATATACCCTAGCCCAGGGCACCAGCCCTGGGCTATAAGTAATAAATAAAGAGAGTCCTGTAAGGACGACATAATAAAATAATTAGTAATCAATAGCTTGTAAATTATGCCGTCCTTACAGGACTTAGGAGGGGGATAGTAGATCTGCAACCCAGCACTGCGTACTGGGCTAGGATATACCGTCCTTGCAGGACTATAAATGTAAGAGAATTTAACAGCCCTGCGACGTTGCCGGGGGCTAGGATATGCCAGGCCTACGGCCTGAAAGAAATATACTTTTCTCGTTGGAGGGGATGGAGGAATAGCACAAGCCGGCACAAGTTCCCCAACTTGATTGGGGACCGCACCAGCACAGTCTTTTTCTTTTATATGATTATCCGCATAATATCCGTTGATTTATTGAACATCATATGAATGTTTTAAT
>JAJPZJ010000109.1 GCA_021204405.1 Tannerellaceae bacterium
ACTTCAAATCCAGAATTTATAATAGGACATTATGCGGATAATCATTTAATATTATTCCTCCCTGGTATTTTTTCGTGTTTTTTCCTTCACCAGTCACAAGAGAGGGGTAAGTAGCTAAGAATAAAAAGATTAAAGCACCAAAAAGCGTGACTGAAGCGTGACTGAAGCGTGACTGAAGGAATTTCCCAGTCACACGCTCAATCACACTTTTTAGTTAATACCCTCATTAATAACCCAATAACGGGAACATACTTGTTAGGATAAATGATAGAAAGATGTCATTTTTACACTGTTTTATATAAGGATTAAAGACTTTACAGCACAATACCTCCTTTATTTCTCCCTCCTTAGTTGCTTTTTTCTTCTATACCTACTATTCATCTTTACATTATCTTTTACTGCTTTTGCCTACACATACCAGAAAAAAGCCCATAAGCCACTAGGTTGCGGTTCCCAACCCTCACTCCTGCGGTTCCTGATCTTTACCCCTACTGATCGTGATCCTTACCCCTACGGTTCAGGAACCGTAACCTACCGGGAGTGTAGCAAAGAAATAGTGGATAAGTATCTATTGGATAAGGAAACTTAGTTAGTTCAAGGCTTCGCGCATAAACCGGATAAAGTTGCCACTAAAAATATTCTCTATATCGGCTTCGGTATAGCCACGGCGGCGGAGCATACCGGGAACTTTTTGAAGGTCGGCAATGGTTTCGAGGTCGGAGGGGCATTGTTCCGTACCGAAGGTGCCGTCGAGGTCGCTACCGATACCGGCATGCAGGGTATTTCCGGCCAACTGGCAGATATGATCGATATTATCGGCCATAATCTCTAATGTACAGTTCATACCGGCAGGGGTTGATTTGCCCCTGATCCAGCCGGGTACCATCATTCAGGCATCCAGTGCTACGCCTATTACTGCGTTGCGTGCTATCAGGGCCCGGATCATATCATCGCTGAACTGGCGGTTATGGTTTACAAACTTCCGGCAGTTATTATGGCTTGCCCATACGGGTCCTTTATAAAGATTGAGGGCATTCCAAAAAGCTTCATTGCACAGGTGGGTAACATCCAGTATCATGTTGAGGGTATCCATCCGGCGGAGCAATTCTTTACCCAATTCGTTTAACGCCCCGCACGAGTCAGTTCCGTTTGCATACCTGCCAGGCCCGTAATGTGCCGGGCCAACTGCACGCAGGCCATATTCATACGCACGTTCCATATGTGCCGGAGTGATAAAAGAGTCGGCTCCTTCGATACTTAACAGGTAGCCGATCGGTTTATGATCGTTAGGGCCACCATCCTTCCAGTTGGCCAGGTGTGCATCCAGTTCCGTCCGGTTGGTGATCATTACCATCTGTCCGTCTTCTTCCATGGCTTTATACCAGGCAAGTTGTCCCTGGGTCTGCGCCCATGCCTGTTCGGGCGAATGCCAGCCGGGCAACGGGCTACCGGGAGCTACATAGCGGCCGATCTGTATGGCTACTACCAATCCGATATTGCCTTTCCTTAATTCACTGAAAGAGACGGTAGCCCGCCCACGATCGGGTTTATCGGTTATACCGGCTTCGCGGCCGTTGATCTCTTTTATATCTTCACGGATATCGCGGTTCCATTCGAGGGCGTTCATGCTGATGTCAAGATGGGAATCTACTATAAAGGGTATGTTCATCGTTTTTCATGTTTTTAGATAATTATACTGCGGTTACGTGTCGTAACCTGCCATTGGGTGGTTGTCTGGTTGTGTTCAACCACGCAGGCCTTGTCATATAGGGAAACTGTCGGGCAGATATGATGCGGAATGCCATACAATACTTTCCCGATAGGGTATGCTTTGCTGTTGGGAACAGCTAGTACCATATGTTCTTCGCTATGCGATACGGGTTGTGCTCCGGGGGCATTCAGGAAGTATACACGCGGCAAAGGCGATTCTGCTCCTACAGCTTTATATCCCAGATCAATACACACATGCGTATCATCTATTACTGAGATTACCCGTGTTGCTACCAGGGCGGCAAACTCAAAGGGTTGTCCGGGGAGCATCCGGCGGTATCCTTCGTCCCAGAAGACGAATGTACCGGGACTTCCCTGGCAATCTTCCCTTTTTATATGATCCGGGAAGGTAGGGCTACCTCCCAGGATAAGCGCCAAAGGGGAACCTGTTTTTCCGGATATCTCATTGGCTACCTCTTTTACAATTGTGTAGGTAGTATTGGCAGCCTTCGAACGGGCTTCTGCTTCCGGGTCATGTATATGCCCATCATATCCATGGATACCCACAAGGTTGAGATTAGGGAGGCTGTTGATGCGGACCGCCAAATCAGTTGCCAGTCCGGGAGCAATACCCGTACGGTTCATGCCTACATTCAGGTCTATATATACATCCAGGATGAGCTGTATATACATCCAGGATGAGCTGTTTTTCCTTACAGGCTTCATCCAGGCAACAGGCACTCACGTGATTATCCAACAGGCAGGAGAAGCGGGTAGCGGGATAGGTTGTAACCAATGTAATCAACCGGTCGATCCGGGAACTTACCGGCTGATAGGCCAGCAGCACATCGGGAGCCAGCAGCATAGCCAGCATTTCGGCCTCTGCAATAGTAGCACATTTGAAGCGGGTAATCCCGGCCTGTAACATCCGGCGGCAAACTTCAGCCATTTTATTTGTCTTTACATGAGGCCGTAACCGGTTTGCACTGCCAGCCATCCGGATAGCGGCCTGAATGTTCCGTTCTACCCTATCGGGATATACCAGCAGGGCCGGCGTATCGATCTTTGCGATATTCCCGGCCTCATACCATGCAGTGGTACCCATAGGGTTAATATAATTCAAAAATGGCTTCGATCTCTACCGGTATGTTATCGGGTAGTGATCCGAATCCTACGGCACTCCGTACGCCTACTCCATTTTCTTCACCCCATACAGCAGCAAATAGTTCGCTACAGCCATTGATAATATAGGGATGTTTTTCAAATTCGGGAGTGCAGTTTACCATACCGAGTACTTTGATTACCCTTTTTACTTTGTTAAGGCTACCCAGGTTTTGTTTGATGGTAGACAGCATGGTTAATCCTACCTGGCGGGCGGCCAGTTTGCCCTCTTCCTGTGTCAGCTCACGACCGATACGTCCGGTGATAAGGGATTTATCATCCTGTACAGGTCCGTGCCCCGACAGGTAAAGGTATTTTCCATCTATCAGGCAGGGTTTGTAAACACCCAGCGGAGCTGGTGCGAGAGGCAGACTTAGCCCCAGTTTTTCAAATTGTTCATCTGCGTTGTACATACTTTTTGCTTTGATCTATTAGTAAATGATTAAATAAACAGGCTTAATATCAATACCCCACCCAAGCCTACTACCGAGACAATCGCCTCCATAACAGACCAGGAACGGAGTGTATCTTTTATACTCAGGTTGAAGTATTCTTTAAACATCCAGAAGCCGGAATCGTTCACATGCGAGAACATTAGGCTCCCAGCTCCCAGCGATAGCAC
>JAJPZJ010000037.1 GCA_021204405.1 Tannerellaceae bacterium
GAACTATATATGCAGCACATGGAGCGTTTGTGATTTTATCTAAAAAAATATTACAGAATTTATCTCCTATCTATAATGAAGATATGTTTCTTTTTTGCGAAGAAGAACAATCATTATTGAGTAAAAAATTTGGTATAGATACTATATACCTTCCTAAAGTAAGTATTTTACATAAAGAGGACGGAAGTATAGCGAGCGTATCAACTAATAGTTTTGAGTTAACGCGGGATTCTTTTATGAAATTATATGAATCTTGGTATTGATCTTTAATATTTATCCTGAAAATGAATATTTGTTTTTTCATTCAGACATAACTTTAAAAGGAGGAATTGAAAGGGTTACCTCTATTTTATCTAATTTTATAGTAACTAAATATCCTAACATTTCCGTAGAAATAGTTTCGCAATTCAAAACAAATAATAAGCCTATTTATTGTATAAATGAAAAGATAAAAATTATTTATTTGTCCAATAAAAGATTTGGGAAGCGACCAGGTTCTTTTTATAGACTTTTATTATTGTTAAAAAATTCTTTTTTAATTAGTAAACATTTTAAGAAGAATAAATATGACTTTATCATTTCTCAGGCTTTTCCTAATACTTGTATGCTATATTTAACAAGAGTTAACCTGGAAAATGTTGTTGCTGCTGAACATGTTTTTTATGGATATTATAATAAATATATCCAGAAACTTAGACTTCTAATATATAGAAAAGTATTTTCTATAGTCGTATTAACAAATTATGATAAAAAATATATACATCCTATTTTTCAGCAAGTAAAGTTAAAATGATTCCTAATTCTATTCCTTTAACCAATAAATATATTTCTTCTTTAAATAATAAAATAATTATTTCTATAGGAAGATTGGAATATCAAAAAGGATATGATAACTTAATAAAGATTTTTAAACATATTCATGAGAAATATCCTGATTGGTCTTTGCATATTTATGGTGAAGGAATTTAAAAACTTCTTTAGTAGAATTAGCTGAAAAAAAACAACTTATCTAAAGCCGTTTTTTTTAAAGGAGTTATATCCAATATAGATAAGGTTTTAAGAGAATCTTCCTTTCTGGTTATGTCTTCTCGATTCGAAGGTTTTGGAATGGTATTAGTAGAAGCGATGGCACAAGGAGTACCTTGCATAAGCTATGACTGTCCTGCTGGGCCTTCAGATATAATTAAAAATGGTGAAGATGGCATCTTGGTGAAAAATCAAGATTCTTCTGCTATGATTTATGCAATTGAAACTTTAATTATAAATCAGGATTTGAGAAAAAAACTTGGAAAAGCTGCTTTTACTAATGTTGAAAAATATGAAGTTAATAATATTGTAAACTTATGGATGGAATTATTTACTGAGAAGACCTTAAATAATATTACTAATCTGAAATCATGAATATGCAAGCGTCCTATTTAGTCTCTATCATCGTCCCTTCTTATAATTGTCAAGATTTTATTAGTGAAACCATAGATTCAATAATAAATCAAACCTACAAAAATTGGGAATTATTAATAACAGATGATGCTTCTACTGATAATAGTATCCAAATCATAATGAATTATGTTAAAAAAGATTCGAGAATTAAATTATTTAAATTGTCAAAAAAACAGTGGTGCAGGTGTTGCAAGAAATAATTCTATAAAACATGCAACAGGACGTTTTATTGCATTCTGTGATAGTGATGATATTTGGTGTAAAAATAAACTGGAACTACAGGTGGAATTTATGTTAAAGATTGGTGCAACTTTTTCCTATTCTTCTTACTATGAAATTACTGAAGATAATTATGTGAAAAATATCGTTAGATTTCCCTATAAAATTGCTAAAAGCTACTTACTCTGTGATTGTATAGGCTGTTTAACTGTTATCTATGATTGTGAAAAACTTGACAAAATATATATGCCTGAACTTAGAAAGAGGCAAGATTGGGGGTTATGGCTAAAAATTATACAAAAAAGTAAGTATGCTTATGGAATTGATATGCCACTAGCTTATTATAGAATTCGAAAAAATTCAATTTCTTCTAACAAATTTAGTTTGATTAAATATAATATTAACGTATATTAAAAAGTTCTCAACTTTTCTCTTTTAAAATCTTATTCTATATTTGTATTTCTTTTTCTTCCTACTTATTTTTTTAAAGATGATTAGGAAAAATATAAATCGAATTTTATACATGAAATCAAGAGAAAGGTATAATATAGGAAAATAGCAATCACCGGTACCGGCTACGTCGGCCTCGTAACAGGAACCTGCTTCTCCGAAATGGGAGTAAACGTAACCTGTGTAGACGTAGCTGAAGACAAAATAAACAAACTCAAACAAGGCATTATCCCAATCTACGAACCCGGCCTGGAAAAACTAGTCCACAAAAACTACGAGAACGGCAGGCTGAAATTTACAACCGACCTGGTTTCCTGTCTTGACGATGTAGAGGTCGTATTCAGCGCAGTAGGTACTCCTCCTGATGAAGACGGAAGTGCCGATCTTAAATATGTACTCGAAGTAGCCCGTACCATCGGTAAACATATTAATAAATATGTATTAGTAGTAACCAAGAGTACTGTACCAGTAGGAACTGCCCAAAAAGTAAAAGCCGCCATCCAGGAGGAGCTGGATAAACGAGGCGTAAACATTGAATTTGATGTTGCTTCCAACCCGGAGTTTCTGAAAGAAGGAGATGCTATCAGCGACTTTATGAAGCCCGACCGTGTGGTGGTAGGAGTAGAGTCCGACCGCGCTAAACGACTGATGGAGCGGTTGTACAAACCCTTTATGATGAATAACTACCGCCTGATCTTTACCGATATCCCTTCGGCTGAAATGATCAAATATGCAGCCAACTCCATGCTGGCTACCCGGATCAGCTTTATGAATGATATTGCCAACCTCTGCGAACTGGTGGGAGTCGATGTCAATATGGTGCGCAAAGGGATCGGTTCGGATACCCGGATCGGAGGTAAATTCCTTTATCCCGGATGTGGATATGGTGGATCTTGTTTCCCTAAGGATGTAAAGGCCCTTATCAAAACGGCGGAAACCAAAGGATATGAAATGAAAGTCCTGAAAGCCGTGGAAGAGGTAAATGAGCTGCAAAAGAGCGTTTTATTTAATAAACTGTTGAAATATTTTGATGGCGACCTGCGTGGACGTACAATTGCCATATGGGGATTGTCTTTCAAACCCGAAACCGACGATATGCGGAAAGCTCCTTCCCTGGTAATTATCGACAAAATAGTACAGGCCGGCGGTAAAGTGAAAGCCTACGACCCAGTTGCCATGGAAGAGGCAAAACGAATCCTGGGCGACCGGATAGCATATGCCAACGATATGTATGATGCCCTTCCGGATGCCGATGCCTTGTTGCTGATTACCGAATGGAAAGAATTCCGGCTACCCAGTTGGGGAATTATTACGAAGGTGATGAGACAACCCATCCTGATCGATGGCCGCAATATTTATGATAAAAAAGAACTGGAAGAGTTTGGCCTTATTTATAGTTGTATAGGTAAATAAAGTTTTTCCCATATAATTTTCAACACGGAGACACAGAGACACGGAGGTTTTATTCATTTGAAAATAAAACTTCCGTTTCTCTTTTCTTTTGGTATTCAAAAATTGACGTTTGGGACAGCGCTTTTTTTGTTTTACCTTTATACTCCGGAATTATACCCAGGGCTATTAAATTCTCTCCCTTTAGTCCTGCAAGGACAACATATCCTAGCCCGGTACGAAGTGCCGGGTGGTTGATATTGTTTTTTGAGTGCTGTAAGCACGACATAATAAAAATTGATCTCATGTAGATTTTTATGCCGTGCTTACAGCACTCTGCTATCATTATATTTCTACTCCCAGGGCGCCAGCCTTGGGCTAGGATATGTCGTCCTTGCAGGACTAAAGGGAGAGAATTTAACAGCTTTGGGCCAGGGATTAATTTATTATCAAAGAGTTTTTTTGAAAAACATCTATCATCTATCACTTTTAAAGGTAAAGTATTGTTAAACAGATAGTAATAGGGTGATAGATGTAAAAATCATCTATCACCCTATCTGTCATCTATCACTCCTGATTATTGACCTCAACTACCTTATAAACAGCCCCTTGCTTGCTCCTTTTAGACAAAATCCCTAATTCCTTTAGTATACGTCCGAAGTGTACTATCTTGTAATCCGCCAAAGGAATTTTACTCCTTTTCCTGATCTCCTCCAGGATCTCTATAGCCATCATCTACCGTCCCTCTTCTTCCTGTGTTGCCCCACGGAAATAATTTACAAACAATTGCTCCACCGGAGTGACCTGCCGGAACGCTTCGTTGCTGGCAGCCAGGGCCGCATTCTCCTCATCTGAAAGCCAATAACTTTCGCCTGCCTGTAGCGGGTAGACCGCCTGGGCATATAGCTGCGGGTAATTAATATAGGTGAAATTATCTATTTTACCGGTTACCTCTATACAGATAAACCGGCGGCTACCGGATGTGTCGGTAAGCAGGTCGGTATGATTGCTGGTGGCAATAAAAGAGGCGTACCGGGCAATTGTACTGTAAGCCGACTGGTAAGGCAGTTTAATCGATACCTCACTTTTCTGTAAAATATGTTTCAGGAAACCCTAGTCGCGTACACTGATCTGGTCGAATTCATCTATATTGATTAACCCGAACCGGTAGAGTGCCATTTCTGCATCCCGCTTCCGGCTAAAATCGATCCGGTCGGTATATAAATTCCGCAGTTCGGGAGGAAGTAACTTCCTGCAGAAGGTCGACTTTCCGGTACCCTGTTCGCCCACCAGCAGCGGCGACAAACTATTGCCATGGGTTGTACTTAACCGCCTCCATTGTGCCACCATGGCCAGGAACCAACGGAAAAAGAAACGGTGCCATAGTGGGTTGCTACAGGGTACGGTAGCTGCCAGATGACTGATATGATCTTCCTGGTTCCACCGGGGCAGTTGGGACAGGAAATGTTGGAGCGGCGAATAGTGTGGGATCCGGTCGGAGTAGATATGGCGCCGTACATCCCTGTCCCACACCTTTAATCCCTCTGCCAGTGCATCCAATGCAATACTATTTAATACCTGCTCGTTAACCGGACGGTAATAAAAGCAAGGCGACCGGTTCTTTCTGTATTCAACCAATATAGTCTGGGTATTAAACCGGAAATCATACCTTCTTTTTATAAACTCTTCCAACTGGATTGTCAGGAGCTGCTCCTGGCGGATACAGGGTTTCTCCTCCGCGCCGGAGACAATCGCATAGGTATTCCGGAAGGTAAGCCGTACCTCTGTCTCGGCCTCATACAAATGGAACCGGCAAATCGTCCACCAAAGGGTATCTTCTTCCGGTACACCCGAACGTTGGCAGTTACGTGCCAGTCGGGTCAGGAACGGTTTCCGGTCGTGAGGAAGTTCATATCCGTACCGGTCTATTACCTCCTGCAGGGAAGTTTCGTAAAGAGTAGAGGCTATCTGGTATTTATCATAACCGGGCAGCATCCGTTCGACCGGGTTGGACTGGAATAAAGTTGTTTCCGGAATATAACTGTCAACAGGCATTTCATGCGGCTGTTTTAACAGGAAAGGAAGCGCATCCGGTGCAAAGTAAAGTTCCGGGTCGTAAGAAAACCTGCATCCCCGCTCCAATAAAGGCTCCTTGAAATCGATCGGAAAAGGAATATAAGGTTGGTATACCTGTACTGCCAGTACATACGCATGTGCCTGGTAGATAAGTGCCTCCTCCTGTGTGAGTGGCAACTGTCCGTCGGGATAACAAAACCGGACCAGTATTTTTACCGACCTGCCACCCGAGCCGGTAAATGCAGCTAGTGTCTGGGGAATTTCGGCTGCCAGGCTTTTAATGTGTTCTATCTCCTGTACATCAGCTAAATGGTTAAATTCCAGTAGAACAATACCATTATATTTTTGCATTTGTGCCGTTTTTTCCTTTTTCCGGAATAGGGCTGTGAAAAGTATGACAGGTAATTTATGGATGATATCCGGTGCTGTCCGGGCAGTACAATAGCTTAACTCTTTCCGGAATTCAGTTACCGGATACCTATCGTTTTTCTCTTTTATCCATTCCATGACCGTTGCTAATTTATACGGATGGAATGTATTTGACTGTTGCTTGTTTTTGTATAAAATTACTTTCATAATAAAATATTGATTAGGTTCTAAATTGCAAGGCATATACGGGATGTAAATTAAGAATATTCCCGATAAAATCTAGTATATATTGTGTATTTTTACTATATTGCACCATGAAACATTTGTCCTTTCAAAGAGAGTTTTAATTCCTTTCAACCATAAGGAATATCACTTACAAACGAAAGGATATTTCCTTTCAATTGAAGGGAACAAAACCGACAGGAAAAAACCGTGAAAAAATAACTTTATTAACCTGAATGTAAACATTGAACCCTATGGCTGCCCAGTACGACTTCTGGAAGAAACCAGTAAGAAAAGACGAGAAAGATGAAAATGTATTGATCCCCCGCATGGTTTCCAAAGGAACCATTAGTGCAGATAATTAATTAAAAATATTGCCGAAACCACCACATTCAGTCCGGGCGACCTGCGGGGAGCACTCGACGCTGTTATGCATGCATTGGTTTTTAACCTGCAGTTTGGATATACGGTAGAGGTGGGCGACCTGGGTTTCTTTTCCCTGAAGCTGAAGTCGCGCCCCGTAACCAACCCTAAAGAGATTCATGCCCAATCGGTTTCGGTAGTGAATGTGAATTTTTGCTCTTCCGGTAAATTAAAACGAAAAGTACAGGCTATTTCATTGGAAAGGGCTTCGGAGGGATTTGCCACTTCCACCAAAGGGGACCCCGAAAAACGGCTTGCCTCCCTGCTGGAGTATCTGGATAACCATCCTTTTATCACCCGCAAAGAATATTGCAATATGACCAGATTGTTACGGAATAAGGCCCAAAACGAATTAAACAGATGGGTAAAAGCAGGATATATAACAACTATTGGTGCCACTACCCATAAAGTATATGTCAAAAAGAAAGTAAAGGAGAAGTGATAGATGATAGATAGGGTGATAGATGATTTTTACATCTATCACCCTCTTAGTATTTGTTTAACAAGCATTTACCTCTAAAAGTGATAGATGATAGATGTTTTTTATTAAATTCTGTTGGAATATAAAACGAACCTGTTCTTTTGTCTGCTAAAATAAGTTACATGCCGGAATAAATGCCAATAAAATTGTGTTTGTATATTTATAAATTATCCGGTATAAAATAAAAACGGGAATTTAGCGCTGTCTGTTTAGGATTTATAAAGGAGAATATATATATATATATTTGGCTCTTTAGTTAACCAATAAGAATCATGAAAAGTCAAATCTATACGACCACTATTAATCCGTTTTATAGGCATAATGCTCTATTTAGGTACCATGAACTGGATGTAACCGTAGAGGCTACCGGTGATATACAACTGAACGGTTGGCTGGGAGCTGTCTTGCGTAACTGTTTTCTGTATGCAGCAGAAATGATTAAAGTAGAGGGTACCACCAGCTTCCGGCAAGCTACTGAACAATTGTTGCTTTCTGCTACCCATCCGCTGTATAACCAGGTAAAAACCGGTTTTCCCCGGGGATATGGTCTTACCCTGGTGTCGTGTACATCCGGTTTTATACCCAATGTTTAAAAAAGGGTGAGCACCTTGTTTTTACTTTATCTTTATATGGCTGGTTTGAAAAGTATGCGGAAGCAGCCGTTGAGACACTTTTGATGATGTGCAGGCTGGGAATGGGTACACCTTTGGTTCGCCTCAACCTGCTTTCCGTGTCTGAGCGTCTGGCCGACGGTACCCGTTATTGCCTGGTGCAGGATAATGACCGGCAAACAGTCAGACTGCAAAATCCGGTGACACTGGGACGCTATATCCGGTGTAAAATGGAACCGGATGAACAGGTAATAGGTATCCACTACGATGTACCGGTCAACCTGCATCCTACCCGCAGGCATAAGTTTGTCGCTTCGGCAGGCTATACGGATCACCGGTTGCCGGGGTTTTACCAGTTGGTAAAAGCAGCGGCGCTGCGGATCACCAAACTATCAGCATTATATACCTATCCGGAAAATGCAGATTATTTTACCACAGTAAACGAACTGGTCGAACCTTTTTCTATCCCGGCTACCGCTATGGAACTAACCTCGGCTACTATCCGGCGGGTAACCTGTTACAGGCCTGATAAAGAGGTAAACTGGCAACCGGTACCCATGGCGGAATATACAGGTACGCTCGAATTTACCGGCAATTGTAATTATTATATCCCACTCTTGCTGTTTGCCCGTAACCTGGGAGTAGGGGTGAATACGATCTATGGACTGGACAGGTACCGGCTCACAAAATGAAGTAATATATGGAACATCTTTTTTTATTGGGAGGAGGCGACCTAGAAATGCAAATCATACGCAAGTTACTCGAACAGCATAAAGTTGGTTTTTACGATAAGCAACTGCAATGGAGCAATGCAACAGTAGATGCCTACCGGCAAGAGCTCGAACGGTATGGCAATCAGCCCGGTATTCATATATATGGTATTGAGTTGCGCTTCTCCGGAGATTTGCCTATGTATAATAATTATACCCTGGTTGACCATCATAACGAATATGCCGGCCGGCCGGCTGCACTTACTCAGGTAGCCGCACTGTTAAAAATATCTCTTAGCCGCTATGAACAACTGGTGGCTGCCAATGATAGCTGCTATATCCCCGGTATGCTGGCACTCCATGCTACAGCAGACGAGATCGCCCGGATACGTCGTGCCGACCGTGCTGCACAGGGTGTCACCGAAGAGGATGAGTTGCAGGCACTCGAGGCAATATCCCGGAAAGTAGTTTATCCAGGCGGCTTACAGGTGGTATATTCGGGTTCCGGTCGCTTTTCACCTGTATGCAACCGCCTTTATCCTTATGAAAGCCTATTGGTATATACTGATTCAGAGTGGATGTATTCCGGAAAAATATAGCCGGTATACTGGCACTGTTCCCGGATGAACAGGCAACCGGTATGCTCTATTCGGGAGGAGGGGCAGATGGTTTTACCGGAATTGTAGCTGATCGCTACGGAAAAGAAAAAGTTAAACAAATGGTCGATACAATTATCGCCTGTAAAACCAATGGATATGGCATATAGTTACCACATATTTTATTTCCCTTTTAAGTGGGAGGTGGCTGACCGGAAAAATGTATTGTTTTCGGATCAGGTAACGCTGAAAGGATTAAATCTACAGGATGATTACGGATGGGAACGGGTTCGCTATTCACCGCCGGACACATTCGATCTCCCGGATAAAAAACAACGCGAGGAGACAATCGAGATATTTGCCGAACAAAATTATTATTTGATTTTGTTCATAAAGTATTGTATGGAAAGCAGGATGACGACGATCCGCTGATCGCCCATTTTGAACGGAAGGAACCTAATAATCCGCAACAACAGGTAACCTATTGTATTAAAGTAAAAAATAAACCGGAGTACCGGCTGAAGGTAGATGCAATTAACCTGAACCTGTATGCAACCGGTGTGGGTATACTCTCTTTTTCCTGTTAAATGAAGATACCGGGCGGCAGGATGTGGAGGACATTAAAATATTAACCAGTTTGGCCGCCGTATTATGCCTCCCCACTATGCTGATATATCCTACCGGAATATGATTAGTGAGTATATCAGTATTGAAGGGCTCGACGGATATCCGGATAAGTACCGGGAAGATTTTCAGGGGTATGCCCCTATGGATACATGGAAACCGGCTGCATTTATTGCCGGCTGATCGAAGATCTTTGCCCTGAAATGGAGGCTATTTCTGTGATCGACGACCGGATGTTTGTGAACTGCTGTTATGTAAATCAAAAGTTAGCCGATCAATACCGCTCTTTAGAGGGAGAGACGGAAGCGGAGGGAATGAATCGTTTACAACAATTTATACGTGGCGATTTTTGGTATAAATATCTCTTTGTCGACAATGGTTCGTGGGATACCTGCCAGCATACCGGGATGAAAACGACACTGCTCGAACAAGCTACCTATTACCGCTGGCAGCGGTATGGTTCGCTGTATGGGGTTTCGCACTATTCCTTTGTACTACTGAAAGGGGAAGGGGAGGACTATTTACATACGCATATGCGTACGATCTATTCTCGTATGGTAGAGCTGGCATTAGTACAACGTGCTTCGATGTTGCGGTTCTTGTCGGAAGTAACCCGTGTAAGCAACCTATGTGAAGACAAGCAGGAGGAATTAACAGAGAAGATCAGTTCGATCTACAAAGAATATATCCGTTTTATCAATCAGGTATACTTCCGTGAAGTTACCGCCCAGGATCAGGGAATTGAATTGTATAACCTGCTTTTGCAGCAATTCAATTCGGAAAAACAGATCGAATACCTGGAGAGTGAAATACGCGACCTTTACCAGTATGTCTCTATTGTGGAAGAGCATAAACAGACCCGGCGGATGGAACGGTTTACCTGGCTGGCAACTATCTTTGTACCGGCTTCCCTCTTTACCGGTATACTTGGAATGAATAGCATTTTTGGTGAATATGAACTGAAAGGATGGCACTTGCTTTGCCATCTGGCAGGACTGGTCGCTATCATTTGGGCTACATACAAATTATTAAACTATTTTTAAAAAGAAGGAGGAAAAGATGAGCAATACATCCAATAGTAGTATAAAAGTTATGATAAACGTTGCCGGTGTTGTACTTATTGTAATAATAGTGGGAATCATAGGGGTTTGTTTTCTGGAAACCCAATTGGCCGGCTGTGCTCTTTTTCACGGGAAAGATACCTCTATGCTGAATCCTCATTTATTCCAGGAGGTAAAATATATACTTCTAACAAGAAACTTATTGATTCTTTTGCTGGTTGGCATGGCATTGTTTTTCTTCTATAAGATATTGCATGCTTACTTTGTAATTGAGCAATTACAGGTGGAAGAAACAAACCGTGAAACAGCATTCGTTCGTAAAAAAGAATGGGAAACACACCTATCGCAGTTACGAAATGAACAGCATATAAACAAACGTCAGGAGAAGCAGGAAGAGGCACTAAAGGAATTACAGGAAACTGTCGCCCGGCTCTCAGCCGCTCCTTTGTCGGAAATTGATAAGCAGGCCCGCCTGATGTATCTGTATATGCTTACTATGAACAAAGAGCCTACTCTTACTCCCGACGAACTAAAGCAAAAGCTTAAAGATTCAAAAGAAACCTATGGGATGATCCGGAAACTATTAGAAGAAACCCAAACGTTGAAAGATGAATAAGATAGTCGTTAAGTTAAAGCAACATAGTCCTTTTATCTGCTTTCATCCGGAACAGGAAGGGGCTACTTTACGGGCTTCGGAAGTGAAGCCACGGTTGGATAAATTTGGCAGGCAAGGCGGAGATTATCCCGGAATGGCTGGTCACTCCTGATAAACCGGCTCTTAATTATAAAATGAAAATAGTAATTATTAATGAGCATTACAATAAGAAGGGGTCAAATTATAAGATAATAAACGCAGATAAGAATTTATTTTTCTTTGAAAATTTAGAGATTACTATTTGGGTAAAAGAAAAAGCTTTGGGTGATTGTATTTGTAAATTTATAAAGGAATTTTTTATTGTCCATAATTTCGGATTTCGACAGTCGAAAGGGTATGGCTCTTTTACTGTAAGTTCGCTTAAAAATAATAATCAAGAAATTGAGGTTGAAACTAATAATAGGAAATATAAAGACTATCTGGCAGCATATTACAATAAGGATATTTTGTCTTATACCGTTAAAATTCTGAATTCTACACCGACTAAAGACCTGGTGAAGTGGTGGCAATCTTTTTCAATGAAAATAGAGAGAGATTATAGGACTTTAAAAGTTGGTAGCACAACTAACCGGAACTTATCGATCTATAAATATTTCAAGGATCAAAAAAATATTATGGGAAAAGAAATTTATTAAACAAAAATACTATAAGTGGTATAGGAAGAAATATGGAGAAGAGATGGAAGAGAGAGGAGTTTTGTTACTGGCAACAACTAAACAAGGAAGAGAGAAACGTGAAAAAGAACTAGCCAAGGAAATTGCTAATGATAAAAAAGAAAATTATGCTTATATAAGAGCGTTATTAGGGCTTGCTGACCATTTTGAGTTTCAGACAGAGCAAAGAGGTTTAAAAGCTTCAATAAATATAGATAATTTATGTGATGATCCGAAGAAAAAAATCAAAAGGTTTCAGTCGCCTATATTTCATAAAATTATCGATGATAAAATTTTTTATGTATAAAGAAAGAAGAGGTACTAAAAGAAATAATGGGAAAAAAGTTTCGATTTTCTCTTTCATATAAACCTTCATACGACAAGTATAATAACTTATTGGTTGATGAGTATTTATGGAATGATTTGAAAGAGAGCGATACATCATCTTTTGAGTTCGATCTTGAAACGCCGGATTGTAATATAGAAACTTTTTATAAATATATAATTTGGTATTATAGAAAACGAGAATATATATAAATTATTAAAGATAACTTTCATGGGAAAATCAGAAAATAACAATAAGCAACAAACTTATATAGCTATAACCCTCGGTCCGATCACCCGCATAATCCAATCAGCCCAAAGCACCAAAGAATTATGGGCAGCCAGTTATTTCTTCTCTTATCTGGCTAAAAAACTTATTGAATATATTCAAATCAAAATAACTCAGGAAGATAGAGAGGAATTTCTTTTTCCGGCGGTAACTGGTGAAATGTTTAAGGTGACCGGAGGGGTTGGAGTATTTCCGGACAGATATATTTTCCCCAGTGAGGAGGGTGACTTTGAATACCTCCGGAATCATGTAGATAATGTATTAAAATATATGGCCGGAAACATAAGTGAAGTTTTATATACCGGAGCTAAAAAGAGCAATTCGGCCAATAAAGTAGTAAAGCCTGCAGATGATTACAGTCTTGAAACAATATATACTTACCTGACGCAAACCTTACGAATATATTTTTTCGAAAAAGCATATCCGAAAGAAACTCCTAAAGCTGAAGTTGTTGCTGACTGCGAGTATTATTTAAATGTAATGGAGAATCAGGACTTTTTTCCATCCTCTGAAAACATAAATTACCTGCAGCGTTTTTTGAAAATGTGAATGGCTGGCATACAAAAGATGGTAAAATGAGTCATTATAAATTTTTATCAGAAGATGCTTTTAAGAAACAAGAGGAACAGCGCTTGTTCCCCTCCTTATTGGAAATAGCTGCTCCGGAGAAAAATAGTAAAGATTTTAAAGTTTATAATGAGGCTTCCTACAGATTGTCGTATAAAGAACTTACAGACGAAGAAAAGGCTAAAAACAGACAGGTCGTAACCCGGCTGGAGAATAGTTTGGAGTTGTATCAGAAATACATTGCTATTATAACAGCAGACGGCGATTTGCTGGGTCAAGCTATCAGCTCATTTGCAAAAGTGAATGAAGATTGTAAGGATGGACAGATAAAATTAAGCCAGGCGTTGTTCCATTTTAATACCCGGGTATTGGATATTATAAACAGGGCAAAAGCAAAAGCTGTATTTATAGGAGGAGATGACCTGTTGATATTGGCTCCAATCTATAATAATACGGATAATAGTACGGTATTCAATCTGATTCGAGAGATTGATGAGGTATTTAATAATTCTATGAAAGAGTTCTTAGGTGATAACACACAAATTTTATATCCGACCCTTTCTTTCGGTCTCTCCATCACTTACTATAAACATCCTATGTTTGAAGCACTGGACGCAGCTCATTCTTTATTGAATGGCCAGGCAAAAGAAAGTACTCTTTCCTCTTTCTTAAAAGATAAAAAATAAAAGAAAAGGTTATTTATAAAAATAACCTGGCTATCTCTTTCAGGAGGCATTCCGGACAGGTTTATGCAGTGATGATCCGTAAAAGTTATCCTACTGTTTTTAAGCGCTTTATGTTGTTTCTCAAGAAGTTTGCTTCACATACAGATGCTGGAGGTGATGAGCAGTTTCTGTCGTCAGTTGTACACCGCCTGAACGACTTAAAGCCCATGTTGAAGCTAATTATGGAACAGGAGGCTGCAGGTAGTACTTCCTGCAATAAGCTGCGATTACACATGTCAATGCTTCAGAACCTTTTTGACAATAATTTTAATGATCTGATCCATACAACTCTCTATAAAAAGATGCTGAAAGATGTCGGGCAGTTACTGCTTACGGCTCTTACGGCTTATAAAGAAAATTTTGAACGTATAAACCAGGATCTCAGGAAATATACATCTGCAGATAAAAAAAGAACCTGCACCTCAATTGAGCTGGATAGACGAAGCTGTTGATCTGACAGTGTTTGCGCTACAATTTATTCACTCCATAAAACTTAAGAATAAACCATGAAAAAATACCTGATCTTATTAAAACCTCTTGATTGGTTTTTCTTTGGTGGCGAACAGACCCACGGAGAGGAAGATACTACCAACTATTTTGCAAAGTCGAACATCCTACCCCAACAAACATCTTTACTGGGAATGCTCCGTTATCAGCTATTAAAGCAGCATAATTTACTAAGTGTTAAACCGGGGTCGGAGGATGTTAAACGGATGAATATACTAATCGGACAAAGCAGTTTTAATATGGAGAATGCTATAATTAATAAAAAGGGTAATGGGTATGGAAAAATAAAGAAAATTACTCCCGTTATGCTTGGAAAGATGAATGGTAAACTTGCTTTGCCAGATTTCTATTATAAAATGCCATTGGATGCCAGATTTGATATTCCTTCTTTTTCTGTTGATATAAAAGCTTGTTATAATGGAATAGTGCGTCCGATGATTATACATGATAAGAATACTTTTAACCATAAAACATATGATAATTTATCTGTTTTGGCAAAATGCCAAAACAGATAAATTATCGGAATACGATATCTGGCGATCAGATACCCGAATTGGAATTACAAAAACAAAAGATGGGGATGAGGATGACAAGGACAACTTCTATAAAAACCAGTTATATACACTTGAAAAAGAGTTTTGCTTTGCCTTTTTTGCCGAATTCGATTTTAGTGTCGAAGAAAAACTGGAATCTGATTTTGTGACTCTTGGAGGTGAGCGTTCCCTTTTCCGGATGGAAGTAAAGGAAATAGATAGCTATCCGTGCCTAATACAACTCCAACCCCGGGATAAGAAGAGTATAAAACCGGTACGGATTGTACTGGTTAGCGATTGTTATGTAGATAGTTTGCAGGAGCTAACCCAACGAACTTGTTTTCACTGGAGCTTTATTACCTCTTTCAGGCATCTTAAAATTGTCGCCGGTACCAGTAACTACTATAGTAAACCCGATAAAAGTAGTAAATACATTTTTTTGAAACGTGGTTCTGTTTTGTATGTCGAAGATTCTGTCCTACCGGAGGTGCAAGAATTATTTAATAAGCCAGCTTTGCAGGAAATTGGCTACAATATACTCAGTATAGATAATTAAAAAACTAATATAAAATGAAAAGCCTATCTGATACGAACAATTAGCAACACGCATGTAGGAAGTGGGGATGTTAACTATGGTGTGATTGATAACCTGATTCAGCGTGACCCCATAACCAATTTACCGGTATTCCACTCCTCAAGCCTGAAAGGGGCACTGCGTGAAGAACTGGAAAGCCGTAATTTTCAACATGTAAAAGACATATTTGGTAGTAAACCTAAAGACTCCCGTGAGAATACCTCGCCAGGAAAAGCCCGTTTTTTTGAAGCCCGCCTACTTTCTGTGCCGGTGCGGTCTGACCGGGCGGCTTATCTCATGGTTACTTCCCCGGCTATTATCCGTGAGTTCATTGACCAGGTAAGTATGCTGGGCTGTAAAGTCCCGGAGCAATGTATTACTCATTTGGAGTCTGTATTGCAGAACGAGTTGGTAAATACATTTAAAGATTATAAAGACCCGCAGGCTTTAACAGAAGAAAAAAAAATTAGAGGATGCATGCCTCGAAGAACTTTCACTAAAAGCAAAATTTACCAATCATATTGGTTTGAAAGGAATGGAGAAGCTTTTCGGTGAACGTCTGGTATTAGTAAATGAAGCTGCTATGAAATTGATAACTGATGATACTCATCTACCGGTTATGGCTCGTAACTGTTTGGAAACCGGCAACGAAAACCTGTGGTACGAGCAGGTATTACCTCGTTTTACCCGTCTCTATACTATATTCTTTTCGGATACTAAAAAAGAAAAAAGTTCAATGAAAGCCTTTTTCGATGAACTTAACCAGGGAGTATTTCAGATAGGAGCTAATGCCAGCATCGGTTATGGGTTCTGTAAGTTTGATGATATCGAAACCTTATTAAATTCTGCATCCCATGAAAATAAGAAATGAACTGATCAAATATGCTATAACAGAACTAAAGAAAGAAATAGCACCTGAAGATATATACAAAGGTGTATATAAAGGCTATATTTCCTCATTTGGTGCAGCCATTATACAATCAGGCTTATTACCGGCGGTTCTGACTTTTGAACAGAAGAATGAAAATACACAAGCCGACCGAAGTGCGATCATACGGGCTATAATTAATATTATTGATGCCAATAGAAGAGCTCATAATAAAACAACTTTGATTGGAGACCAAAAACTGGCGGAATATATTCTTGCTCACAAAGATGAGTATCAACTGATAAATGAGGTAGAAGAAGCTGCCATTGCTTTGAAGCTGGCGTTGCGTATGTTTAAAAAGAGGGAAATGATGGGAACAAGGAAACCGGAACCAATTAAAAAAATAATAGTTCCTTCCGGTATAAAGCCAATAACCAGGAGGCTAATATAAGATGGTTTTATAACCGTGGTTATTATGAAGGTGTTATTAAGAATACTATAAATCCTACAGAAAATAATGTTCTCTTCCTGCCTAGTAAGGAGAATAAGAGTAGGGAGGAGGACGAGATGATAAAAGGATTTTTTGATAAAAAATATGATGCTATTCGGTGGTTTAAGCCTTCATTAAATATATGGGATGGATATAAGGACTCTTTTGAGTACCTGGCTTCTCCTCACACGCTTTGTGAATTCACCCTTGAAGTTCTGTATCCGGGCTTATTAACAGGTGCCGGATTACCTCATGGAGTGAACGGAAATGGTGAATTGAAACTAGGGATGCAGTTCGACCATACTACTGGTTTGCCTTATATTCCGGGATCTACTGTGAAGGGAGTGCTCAGGTCTTTCTTCCCTCATATGATGAGCGATTGGGGGGGGAAGCAAAATTTTACAGAAAAAGATATTGAATTTTTTACCTCTGCGATATTCGGTAAAGAGTCTGAGAATGAAAATTCTACTGTTCAAAATGGGGATATATTTCTGGATGCTTTTATACGGGAGATTCCTGAAGATGGTAGCCTGTTAGTTGACGATTATATAACACCCCATCCTCATCCTTTGCAGGAACCTAAGCCCATACGTTTTCTTAAAATTGCTCCCGGAGTTAAAATCAAATTTAGTTTTTTATTAACGACTACCAACAATATTTCCGGAGAAAAATCTTTGACTCCTGAAGAAAAAGAAAAGATTTTTAAAGAGATTCTTTTAACTGTTGGGATAGGAGCCAAAACGAATGTAGGATACGGACAATTTAAAGAATAGAATCTGCGATGTCATCTGCTCTTTATAAACAGCTTTGCCGGCAGTCCATCCTGTATAATGCCTGGAAAATAGTAAAAAAGAAAAATTCGGCCGGAGGCATAGACGGTTGTTCTATCACTTTATTTGAAGAAAATCTGAAAGGTAATCTGGACAAATTACTTCAGGATATAATTGATAAAACCTGGAATCCGGAGCCTTATCTGCGGGTAGAAATATTGAAAAACCAGTCGGAGAAACGTCAGTTGGGTTTACTTACAGTTTGCGATAAAATTGTTCAGCAGGCAATTAAATCAATCATTGACCTAAGCTTGATAAACTATTTTTGGGAAATAGTTATGGATATCGGCCTGGAAAAGGACCGGTTAAGGCAATTCACAGGGTACAACATGTATTCAGGCAATTCAAGAAAGGATGGGTTGCCAAATTGGATATTGATGATTTTTTTAATGAAATTTCTCATGAACGGTTGTTTACTCAATTGCATGAACAATTGAAAGATCCGGAATTAATACGTTTAATAGAATTATGTGTAAAAACCGGGGTTGTTACTGCCCATATGAAATGGAGCGATACGGTTAAAGGCGTTCCACAAGGGGCTGTATTGTCTCCTTTATTAGCTAATTTCTATCTGGATTCGTTTGATCGTTTTGTTTTATCTCAAACCGCTGGTTATATTCGGTATGCGGATGACTTTCTGATTGTAACACAGTCGGAAGAATCATTAGTCTATACAATTTATAAAATAAGGAATGAACTGGAGAAAAAGTTCCATTTGAAACTCAATGAACCGATTATCTCTACATTGAGTAAGGGAATTGATTTCCTTGGTATATTTATTACTAACAGAGAGTTGGCAGTGCCGTATAAAAAAGTAAAGATTTAAAGAAACGTATTGATTCAATAAAATTCACGATAATTGGTTATCTGTTAAGAGTGAAGAAACTTTACAAGGTATAAGGAATTATTATGCCCGTTTATTACCACAAATTTTTCTGAAAGAATTGGATATTCAGTTAATAAAGAAAATGCGGAAGTTAATTGAAGAGCATCGGGAAGTAATACCCTCTAAAAATCAATTGTCACAACGTTTGAAGGGATTTACCTTTTTTTCGGAAGAAATGAATATCTCAAAATCTATTTTGATACAAGACTTTACTGACATTTATTTACAAAAAGATAAATTACTCGTAAAGGCACGTGCTAAAGTGGATAATAAAAAACTGATTACACAAAAAAAAGAAAGAATACCAACAACGGGAAACAGAAGGAACAGAATTGGTGGTTTATACCCCGGGAAGCTTTATTGGTATTTCATCTAAAGGAATAACTGTTCGTGCAAAGGGAGATGTTCTTAATAAAAAACCGACAAACGCATTAAAACATCTTACCATAGTAGGACAGGGTGCTGTAATATCCAGCAATGCAATTGCTTACTGTATCGAACAAAAGATTCCGGTAGATTTTTTTGATAGACGGGGAAAGCATTATGCAACAATTTCATCGTCGGTAATGATGGATGGAATGTTGTAGCAACGCCAATCTTTACTTCCTTTAGATAGTAAGATTCTATTAGCCTCACGTATTATTACCGGAAAATTAAAAAACCAGCGGAATCTGATTAAGTATTATCATAAATATCATAAAGACAAAAAGGGATTATTAGATACGATTTATCCCGAAGTTATTGGTCGTTTGGAAGATTGTATATCCAGGATTAAAGATACTGACCAGTTTGATTCCGGATATAAGGTGGAATTATTGGCGCAGGAGGCTGTGGAAGCTGTGGCCTATTGGGAATATATAAGATTGCTAGTTGCCGATAATGGAGTTGAGTTTTATTCTCGTCAACAGCAAGGAGCCACTGATTTAATGAATTCTTTGTTAAATTATGGTTATGCTATATTATATGCGCGTGTCTGGA
>JAJPZJ010000069.1 GCA_021204405.1 Tannerellaceae bacterium
TAACTCTGACTTCAAATCCAGAATTTATAATAGGACATTATGCGGATAATCATTTTTTTTAATTTCTATTTTATGAACATTTACATTGGTAACCTGAACTATCGTGTTCGGGAAGAAGATTTGAAACAAGTGATGGAAGAATACGGAATCGTTGATTCTGTAAAGATCATTAAAGACCGTGAGACTGGTAGATCTAAAGGTTTCGCATTCGTTGAAATGGCTGATGAGGCAGCTGGTCAGAAAGCTATCGCCGAATTGAACGAAGCTGAATACGAAGGCCGTCAGATGGTTGTTAAAGAAGCCAGACCAAGAATGTAATTTACATTTCTCTGAAAGAAATAAAAAACTTCTGCCTATCTTTGGGCAGGAGTTTTTTATACCTATAGGTTATGTTGTTAGAAGGTAAATATGCAGGCAGGCCTGCCTCATTCCAGTTGTTTGTCCTGTTAGCAAGTGTGTTGGGCGGTGCTATCCTCAGTACGGTGTTATCGGCAGTAGTATTATTTTTGGATCCGCAAGGGGCAGCCAATCTGGCCGGTGCTCCCGGTTTAATGCACATTATCCAATCTATTTCGGCGATAGCGCTTTTCTTATTACCCGCCTTTGTCCTTGCCTGGTTATGCAGTACAAATTACGGCGATTACCTGTTATTGAAAAAAGTTCCCGACGGCAATATCTTTCTATTGACATTTATATCCCTTCTACTCTTCTTGCCAGCCATCAACCTTGCCACCTTACTGAATAAGGCGATGACTTTACTCCCTTTCCTGAAAGGGCTGGAGGAGTGGATGCTTACCCAGGAGAAAGCAGCCGAAGAGTTAACACTGGTACTCCTATCAGAACCCGGTATCCTTCCCTTATTAGCTAATTTATTTATAATAGGAATACTGGCTGCCATTACAGAAGAGTTTTTTTTCCGGGGGGCTTTACAGCGTATCTTTTATAAATGGACTAAAAATACCCATGTGGCCATCTGGGTGACAGCCATTATTTTCAGTGCGATCCACCTGCAGTTTTACGGATTCCTCCCCCGTATATTATTAGGTGCATTCTTTGGTTATTTATTGGTATGGAGTAAATCCATCTGGTTACCGGTGTTTGCCCATTTCCTGAATAACGGGATAGCCATAGTAGTACTTAGCGATGAAAGCCTGAAAGAAAATGAATTTATTACCGGTGAAGTATCAGATACCCATCTGCTTCCTTATACCATCCTGGCCATAGTGGTAGGGATCGGTTTTATATTCAGTACCCACCTATTGAAAAAGAAACTGGAAAATTAAAGCTCCTTTTTTCTCAGCACGAAATCTTTTCCCAGATACTCTTCCCTTACAATCTCATTTCCAGCCAGTTCCTCGGCTGTACCCTGGAATAATACTTTTCCTTCGAAAAGCAGGTAGGCACGGTCGCATATACTTAGGGTTTCATATACGTTATGGTCGGTTATCAGGATACCGATATTCTTATGTTTCAGCTTGGCAACGATCGATTGGATATCCTGTACGGCAATCGGGTCTACCCCCGCAAATGGTTCATCCAACATAATAAACTTAGGGTCGATAGCCAGGCAACGGGCAATCTCCGCACGCCGGCGCTCTCCTCCGGAAAGCTGGTCACCCAGATTCTTCCGTACTTTATTCAAACCAAACTCCGCCAGCAGGCTTTCCAGTTTTTCCTCCTGGTATTCTTTCGGCTTACCGGTCATCTCCAGCACAGAGCGTACATTATCTTCTACCGTCATCTTACGGAAAATAGAGGCTTCCTGCGCCAAGTAACCAATACCGTTGCGAGCTCTTTTATAAACCGGGAACTTCGTAATTTCCAGGTCGTTCAGGAAGATTTTCCCTTCATTGGGAGTAACCAATCCTACCGTCATATAAAAAGTAGTTGTTTTGCCTGCTCCGTTGGGACCTAACAACCCAACGATCTCCCCTTGTTTCACATCAATAGAAACATGGTTTACCACCGTACGGGTTTTATATTTCTTCACCAGATCCTCAGTACGCAGGATCATCTGTTCTTCTGCTACCATAAACGAAATATTTGGTACAAAGTAAAGTAATTAATAGCCACCCCTGATGCCGGGGTATGGAATTTAACATTCTTTTTAGGAAGGAGTAGCTAAACTGAAAAAGCCACCTGTTCCCGTGCCTGACACGGGACCGCATAGGAACAGACCGTATATAATAAATTAAATATAGGATTACCTCCTGTTTTTATGCGGTCCCGGATCAGGTCCGGGAACATAGTTTGTTTAAAGGGCTTGGCCAAATCCTGACAGAAAAGGTATAAATAGGGAATGGAAAACCATTATTGGCTTTTTTACGTTATATTTGCAGGTGAAACAGATTGAAATAAAGATAGAATGAATAATGCTTTGCACAGAATGGGTGAATACACCCTTTTGATGAAGAAAAGTATCGCCATCCCTGATAGATGGAATATGTTTTTCAAGCAGTTAATTAAAGAAATATATAAACTGGGAGTTGATTCTTTATGGATCGTTATTATTATTTCGGTCTTTATCGGTACCGTAATCGCGATCCAGATCTCCCTTAATATCAGTTCCCCGCTTATTCCTAAGTTCACGATCGGTTATACTACCCGTGAAATTATCCTTTTAGAGTTTTCTTCTTCTATTATGTGTCTGATCCTTGCAGGTAAGGTTGGAAGTAATATTACTTCCGAGATTGGTACGATGCGGGTGACCGAACAGATAGATGCCATGGAAATCATGGGGGTAAATTCGGCCAATTTCCTGATTATGCCCAAGATGGTAGGGCTTATGATGTTCATTCCGGTATTGGTTATATTCAGTATGTTCACCGGTATACTCGGAGGTATTGCAGCCAGCCATTTTGTTGACGGGATGACACCTTATTCATTCGAATACGGGCTCCAGTTTTATTTTAACGAGTTCTATGTCTGGTATTCCATTATCAAGTCGATCATCTATGCTTTTATCATCTCTTCGATTGCCTCGTATTTTGGTTATAATGTAAAAGGAGGAGCGCTTGATGTGGGAAAAGCCAGTACCAATGCTGTTGTAATGAGTAGCATTATGATCTTGCTTGCCGACGTTGTTTTAACTCAATTAATGCTGACATAGAAGATGGTAGAAGTTAAAGACTTAACAAAATCCTTTGAAGGACGTACCGTACTGAATGATGTGAGTGCCGTATTTGAGACAGGGAAAACAAACCTGATCATTGGCCGGAGTGGTTCGGGTAAAACAGTGCTTATCAAAAATATTATTGGGCTAATACGCCCGGATTCGGGTAATATCTTTTATGATGGCCGCGACCTGCTTAAAATGAATAAGCACGAGTTGAATATGCTTCGCCGTGAAATGGGAATGTTATTCCAGGGATCGGCCTTGTTTGATAGCATGACTGTATTGGAAAATGTGATGTTCCCACTGGATATGTTTTCTTCCGATACAGTAAAAGACCGCAAAAAACGCGCACGCTTCTGTTTGGATAGAGTAAATCTCTCAGAAGCAGGTAATCTTTATCCGTCGGAGATCAGTGGTGGTATGATGAAACGTGCTGCCATTGCACGGGCAATCGCACTGAATCCGCAATATCTTTTCTGTGATGAGCCGAACTCGGGGTTAGATCCTAAAACTTCGCTGGTAATTGACGACCTGATCCATGACATTACCCATGAATATAATATTACTACTGTTATTAATACCCATGATATGAACTCGGTGATGAATATCGGTGAAAATATTATCTTTATCAAAGAAGGGATTAAAGAATGGCAGGGAACAAAAGAGGAAGTTATCACTTCTAATAATCAGGCACTCAACGACTTTATTTTTGCTTCAGACCTGTTCCGCAAGGTTAGGAAGGTGGAACTTCATGAGCAGGAAGCGGAGAAGAAGAAATAGTATCCGGTTTATCAGGATTCTTATTCTGCACCTGTTATTCCCTATATCTATTCTCTCTATTTTCCTTATTAGTTCCGATTAAGCCTTACATACAAAATAAGTAGGTTACGGTTCAGGATCCTTACCCTTAAGCATCCTGAACCTGACTCTTGCGGTACCTGACCCTTAACCCTGCGGTTCAGAAACCGCAACCTAGCCTCTATAGAGGAAAAAGTTAACGGGTCTTATATTTACTTTTTATCAGAGCTGTTACTCCGGATAAATCTTATTGAATTTCCCAGACTATATGGTAAAATAAATATACCAATCTACTAAATTTCCTTTTCTTCTATTCATCCTTTCGGAATAGATATACTGCACGTTACCAAGAAGTTACAGGCAAATCACTAAAAAAGTGTGACTGAAGAAAATCTTCAGTCACACTTTAATCACGCTTCAGTCACACTTTTTACCATGTAACAAGCTGGTAATAAACCATTTAGCATAGTATTGCGACTGGTGAAGGATAAAATTCGAAAAATTAGTATAAGAGAGAAATTGAAAACAATCAAAAAAGGGCTATTAATTCTGCCAATGTCACCGGGTTTTGTTCACCGGTAAGCATATTTTTCAGATTGATTTTCCCTTCATTCATCTCTGTTTCTCCTACTAATCCTACAAACGGGATCTTTTTAGTATCTGCATAGCCCATCTGTTTTTTCATTTTAGCTGGCTCCGGGTATAGTTCCGTACGTATACCTGCCTTTCTGATCTGTGCCAACAAGGGCAATAGATATTCCTGTTCTTTAGCCCCGAAGTTCACAAACATCAGTTGAGTTGTTTGCAAAGAGTCTGCCGGATATAATTCGAGCTGGTTAAGTACATCAAAGATACGGTCGGCTCCGAAAGAGATGCCTACACCTGATACACCATCCATACCAAATACACCGGTCAGGTTATCATACCGTCCGCCTCCGGTTATGCTTCCGATCTGTACATCCAAGGCTTTTACTTCAAAAATGGCTCCTGTGTAGTAGTTTAATCCCCGGGCCAATGTCAGGTCGAGTTCAAGGGTAGAGCGCAATCCAAGCAGGTTGGTTTGTGTAAGGATATATTGCATCTCTTCGATACCTTTGCAGGCTACCTGGGAGGCTCCCAATTCCTGTTTCAGTACTTCCAGTTTCTCTTCGTTGGTACCGGCCAATGTGATAATAGGTTGCAGGCGGGTGATCGCCTCTTCGGTCAGTCCTTTCGCACGCAACTCCTGGTTTACATTCTCCAGTCCTATTTTGTCAAGTTTATCAATGGCAACTGTAATATCTACTATTTTATCGGCTTCGCCTAATATTTCGGCTATTCCGGAAAGGATCTTACGGTTATTCATTTTAATACATACACGGATACCAAACCGGTGGTACACTTCGTCCATAAGCTGGATCAGTTCCACTTCATTCAATAAGGAGTTCGAACCTACCACATCGGCATCGCATTGAAAGAATTCGCGGTAACGGCCTTTCTGCGGACGGTCGGCCCGCCATACCGGCTGGATCTGGTAGCGTTTGAAAGGGAAGGTGATGTCGTTACGGTGTTGCACAACGTAACGTGCAAAAGGGACGGTAAGGTCGTAACGTAATCCTTTTTCGCAGGCTTTGACAGCAAATTTTACCGGATTACGTTCCGGTAATTCTTCGTCGGCAATACCGGAAAAACAGTCGCCGGAATTCAGGATTTTAAAAAGAAGCTTATCCCCTTCTTCTCCATATTTACCCATCAGGGTAGAAAGGTTTTCCATAGCCGGTGTTTCAATCTGCTGGTAACCATACAGGTGGAATACTTCGCGGATCGTGTTGAATATATAGTTACGCTTCGCCATTTCTTCGGGCGAAAAATCTCTGGTTCCTTTAGGAATAGATGGCTTTTGCATGTTGTTGTAATTTTTGTTCCGGCTGCAAAGGTAATATATTTCAGCTTGTGACTTTGGGTTTTAATACGAAAAAACCGCAACGAGCCAGGCTCATTGCGGTCAATTTATATATCGGCCGGATATTTCTTAATTCCGGTTGCGGCTACCCATAAAGATCATTATATAATATAAAAGGGTTGCCAGCGATCCCAGTGCGGCCACTACATAGGTATAGGCGGCAGCACGAAGGGCATCTACGGCTTTATCGTGGGTGGCAGCATTTGTGATCCCCGCACTGCTCAACCATGCCAAAGCCCATTGGCTTGCATTGATTTCTACCGGCAGGGTAATAAAGCTGAACAGCGTAGTGGTTGCAAACAAAACAATACCAAACAGCAGCAATTGCGGGAAGGTATTGATCAGTAACATCCCCCCCAACAATACCCAGGTCATAATATTGGAAGCAAAACTAACCACAGGCACAATAGCCGAACGCATCTTCAAAGGAGCATAGGCGGTGGCATGCTGTACAGCGTGTCCACACTCGTGTGCTGCCACAGCGGCGGCTGCCACACTATTACTGTAATATACCGATTCGCTCAGATTGATAGTATGGTCACCAGGGTTATAATGGTCGGTGAGATGTCCGGGGGTTGAAATAACCTTTACATCGTAGATACCATTGTCACGCAGCATTTTTTCTGCTACATCTTTTCCGGTCATTCCGTTAGGTAGAGGTATTTTTGAATACCGCTCGAACTTGTTCTGCAAGCTCGACGAAACAAGCCAGCTCAATAATGCGAAGCCGATAAATATAATCCAGTACAAACTCATAGGTCTACTCTTTTTAGTTATATAAAAATTAAACGGCAAAAAGTTTGCCAAAGTCAAACCCTGACAATAAAACTATTTTAAAGTATTTATTGTCTGCCATTTTAGACATTATTAGGATTATTCGGTATATCTGATAATGGTTTGTTCGCGATCAGGGCCTACAGATACAATTTTGATAGGCACTCCCAGCTCTTCTTCCAGGAACGACAGGTAGGCATTGAACTCTTCCGGGAATTCATCTTCATCCTGCATTTTTGTCATATCGGTTTTCCATCCCGGTAGTTCTACATATACCGGTTCGATGCCGTCTTCTATTTCATAAGGGAATTCGGTGCTCTCTTTGCCATCTTTTGTATAGGCTACACAGGCTTTGATGGTATCAAAGCCGTCGAGCACATCGCTTTTCATCATGATTAACTGGCTTACACCGTTGATCATAACAGCATATTTAAGCGCTACCAGGTCAATCCATCCGCAACGGCGTTTACGGCCGGTTACCGAGCCAAACTCATGCCCAAGTTCGCAAATCTTATCGCCTGTTTCGTCAAACAGTTCGGTTGGGAAGGGGCCGCTACCTACGCGGGTACAATAGGCTTTAAAGATACCATACACTTCACCGATATTCCGTGAAGAAACCCCCAGTCCGGTACAACATCCGGCACAGATGGTGTTGGAAGAAGTAACAAACGGATACGAGCCAAAATCGATATCCAGCATGGTACCCTGCGCACCTTCGGCCAACACCGATTTCTCTTCTTTCAACAAGTTATTAACAACATGTTCACTATCTATCAACCGAAATTTTTTCAGGTATTGGATAGCTTCCAGCCATTCATTTTCAAGCTCTTTGATATCATAGGTATAGTTCATCGAGGCCAGGATGGCTTCATGGCGTCCTTTGGCGGCTGCATACTTTTCCTCAAAGTTATACAGGATATCACCAACCCGTAATCCGTTACGGCTTACTTTATCGGTATAGGTTGGGCCGATACCTTTGCCGGTAGTACCGATTTTGCCTGAACCTTTAGCTGCTTCATAGGCTGCATCCAGGACACGGTGGGTAGGTAAGATCAGGTGAGCTTTTTTAGAAATAAACAGGCGTTCGGTCAGGTCGTGCCCACTTGCGGCCAGCGCTTCCGCCTCCTGTTTGAACAACAGCGGATCTAATACCACACCATTGCCGATAATATTGATCTTTCCATCCTGGAAGATACCGGAGGGGATGGAACGCAATATATACTTCTCACCATTAAATTCTAATGTATGGCCTGCATTCGGTCCACCCTGGAAACGGGCAATCACGTCATATCCGGGAGTCAGCACGTCAACAACTTTCCCTTTGCCTTCGTCCCCCCATTGCAAACCTAATAAAACATCTACTTTCATTTTCTTTTAATATAACAAGGCTGTTAATGTTTCTTTATCATATCCTGTTCTTCACGCCGGATGCGGTTCTTACATCTGCCACAGATTCCATATATATATAATGACTGGAATTGCGGAGTAAAACGTCCTAGCTTTTTCAGAACAGCCGTCTCACTTATTTTATTGCCTTTCATTTCGCATATCATTCCACACCGGAGGCAAATCAGGTGTGAATGGTTATCAGCACATCCGCGCAGTTCATACTGCACCGCTTTTCCACCCAACGGAAGCCGGACTACCAGACCACTTTCCACCAGTACATCCAGTGTATTATATAGCGTCGCCCGGCTTACCCGGTAATTTTTCTCCCGGATACATTTATAAAGCAATTCACTGTCAAAATGCCCATGGAAGCCACAAATACACTCAAAGACAGCAAAACGTTCCTCTGTTTTCCGCAACTTCTTCGTTGTCAGATATTCAGAGAACAGTTCTTTCATCTCTATGTATTTTCCGGTTGCCATGTGTGGTATTTTTCAAGCGAACGACAAAGTTAGTGCATTTATTTAAAACGCAAAAACTTACATATAATATTCAAATTCAAATTTCATATCATTATAGAATTCTTCTTTTTCGGCCGAGCCTGCTGTCTCATAATCGGTAAAGGCATCCAAAACGAGGACTGCCTGCCGCCCGGATTGCCGCCCGAATCTTTTCAGCGCGGTTAATGCGGCGCGTTGCGGGCGGGAGATTCCTTTATCTAATATACTGTGGGCAACCTGCAGAAAGTAGGGTTCGCCGGTAACCGGCAACAGGTAGCCTTTGCTGAACAGGCGCGTGTACACAATAAAGCCTGCTACCGATACATATTCTTTTTCCGAACGAATCCATTCCCGGGCTAACTGAGGGGCATCCGGCAAAAACTGCAACAAATTGCCAGCCAGCTGCTCGGCTATTTCCTGAAAGGGTATCTCTTCTACCCATTGCCGGGCCAGCGCTGCCGTAAATTCTTCCTGGGGATATAAAAGGGTAGCCAGTATTTTCATTTCACGTACCTCTTCTTTCCAGAGAAGTTGTGCCAGGCCGGCATCTTTTGTATAGCTGCCGGCTATGGCACGTATATTCTGCAGGGAAACGCCAAAATTCATTTTATAGTCCATCCCCTGCCGGCGCATACTGGTAGAAACAATCCCATCCATGTAACGACGCAGTTGAATACGTATACTTTTAAGTGTGTCCTGATACATTTCAGTTATTATAAGTAGGTAGGAATGAGTAGTTATTACTATAGCGAAGCATCTGGCCGGTATATCCTTCCGTATAATCAAGTGTTACGTCTGTTACTTCTCCCTGGTCATTCCGGACCAGTTTCATTACCGGATTAACAAAACCACGGTAAGGAGCCAGCTTGAGTTTTTTATACCGTTCCAGTATCTCCGTATGCAAAGCCAGGTCTACTTTCACTCCATATTGCTCAACCAATACCTTTCCGGCTTCAAAATCACCCTCGCTTTTAATGCGTTGAACTTCCGCCAGTAATTCTCCGAACAAACGGCGCAGGGCAGCATAGTCGTTTACCACCACATAGGTTTTACCATCCCGCTCTTTCAATTCAACTACTTCAGCGGCCTGGCCTTTCTCATATACCCAGCGGGCAATCAATTGGCGGTTACGCATATGGGCCTCTTCGATATCTTTGCCCAGTTCGATACGTACCAGTTGGGTCAGCAGGCCATTCAGCATAAATTTATAATATTCCGCTTTATAGGCTTCGGAATCGGGAACTAATCCCAGTTTAACCAATTTAGGATCGGCTATGTAATAGAGCCCGAAAAGGTCGGCCCGGGTTTCTTCCAGGGTAGAGCTATAGGCTTTTAAGGCGTCGGGATCAATGCCGGGAAGTAATTGGCCTGACCCATGTCCCAGGCATTCATGGAGGTCGGTATGGAGGTTATCTGTAATAAAACCATATTTCTTAATCAGTTCCCGTTCTGCTTCACTCCATACAAATTCCTCATTAAAACCGGTACCCTGAGAGGCTTTGTCATAGGCTTCCGTGATGTTTTCGATAGTAACCGATTTAGAGCCGTGGTCGCGCCTGATCCAGTCGGCATTCGGCAGGTTGATACCGATAGGTGTTGCCGGATAGCAATCGCCACCGATCATGGCTACTGTAATCACTTTCGCACTTACCCCCCTTACCTCTTTCTTTTTAAAACGGCTGTCGGTAGGCGAGTGGTCTTCAAACCATTGTGCATTCTCACTGATTATTTTCGTACGCTTGGTCGATTCTTTGTTTATAAAGTTAACGGTCGATTCCCAACTGGCTTTCATTCCCAGCGGGTCGCCGTAAGTTTCGATAAAGCCATTCACGAAGTCGACTTCCGAGTTGAGGTCTTTCACCCACAGGATAGAATACGCATCAAAATCCTTCAGGTCACCCGTCCGGTAATAGGTAATCAATTTTTCTATGACAGCTTGCTGTTGCGCATTCTCAGCAAAAGGGATAGCTTTTTCCAGTTCTGCCACAATTTGTTCGATCGCCTGGGTATATAGTCCTCCTACTTTCCATACTTTCTTACTTATCTTATTTCCTTCTTTTACCAGGCGGCTGTTGAGCCCATAGGATACCGGCGTCAGATCGGTAGAATCTTTTTGGGCAGCATAGAAAGCCTCTACCTCTGCCTGGGTAAGCGGGCCGGCATAGTAGTTATTGGCAGAAGCAGCGATCAGGTCGCCCTCCCCACTCTGAACCGAACGTTTAGGCAATACATCCGGATCAAAGATCACAGGGGTTAGCTCAGTAATTAACCCTTGCACATCTCCTCCTACCGGCAAGGGAAGTTTATCTGCCGGGACCTGGGTTACAAGCGCAGCAAAGTACTCAGCAGTAAACCCGGGGATAAATTTATCCATCCCATAATGATGATGGATCCCATTGGAAAACCAGATCCGTTTCAGGTATACTTCCAGTTCTTTGAATTGCGGATCGTTGCGGTCTCCTTCATATTCCTGATAAATCACCTCCAGCGTACGACGTACGGCCAGGTTATACCGGCAGTTCTGGTCGAACAGGATATCCCGCCCCATGAGGGCTGCTTCCGATAAATGATACAACAGTTGCTTCTGCTGCAAAGAGAGTGATTCAAACCCCGGAACTTCATAACGGAGTATTTGGAGGTCGGCAAACTGGTCTACAATATAATCAAACGCATCCGGCTGCGTAGCTAAAGCAGTTGCTTCATTAGCATGCAGCCCTCCGGACATATTTAGCATAGTCATAACTGATATTATTATTTTTTTCATTTTATATTTTGTAGCTGATTTTCACGATTAAAGGATAAGGATAGGACTGGATATATAAAGCCTAAAAAAGAGCCGGGAAACTATTATTTATCAACTAAATAATCACGGCTCTACGGTTTACAAAAATAACGAATTATTTATTCCTGCCCTATTCTACAGGGATAAATATATTTAATATTATAGACATACTATTCCAGTAGGCTTTGTACTTCCTTTTATAACAAAGAAATGACCTTATTTATTACACACGAATAATTTGTACCTTTGTAGCAACGAATTAATTATCTGAAAATGGAAATAGCAGCATTGGTATCAGGTGGAGTTGACAGTTCAGTGGTGGTACACCAGCTAAAAGAGGCAGGGTGCGACCCGACTATTTTCTATATCCGTATTGGTATGGAGGATAAGGATGGATATATCGACTGCCCGGCAGAGGAGGATATCGAGATGACTTCATTTATAGCCCGGAAATATGGGTGTAAAATGGAGATTGTATCTTTACATGATGAGTATTGGGACAAGGTGGTTAGTTATACGATTGATTCGGTGAAACGGGGGTTAACTCCCAACCCGGATATGATGTGTAACAAATTCATCAAATTCGGATGTTTTGAAGACAAATGGGGAAAGGATTTCGACAAAATAGCCACCGGCCATTATGCCACGACTACGGAGATCGATGGCAAAGTATGGTTGTCTACCGCCAAAGACCCGGTGAAAGACCAGACCGATTTTCTGGCACAGATCACCCGGCTGCAAATTCAGAAACTTATGTTCCCGATCGGGCATTTAATGAAAAGTGAAGTCCGGGCTATTGCCGCCGAACAGAAGCTGCCCAGCGCCTCCCGCAGGGATAGCCAGGGGATTTGCTTCCTGGGAAAGATTAATTATAACGATTTTATCGAAAGATATTTAGGCAGGCGTCCGGGGAAAATCGTTGAGTTGGAAACAGGTAAAGTATTGGGTAAACATAATGGTTACTGGTTTCATACGATCGGACAGCGTAAAGGGCTGGGCCTGAGCGGTGGCCCCTGGTTTGTAATCAAAAAAGATATTAAGCGGAATATTGTATATGTATCGAATGGGTATGCGCCGGAATCGCAATATGGAAAAACAATCCATATGCAGGGATTCGATTTTATCACTGAAGATCCGTGGGGAGAATTTACTGACGAAAAAGAGATTACTTTCAAGATTCGCCATACGCCGGAATTTACACCAGGCCGTTTACGCCGGATTGGCGATATGTATACGATCGAATCGGATGAAAAGATCCAGGGTATTGCGCCCGGGCAATATGGGGTTATATATGATAAAGAACACCGACTGTGTTATGGTAGCGGGATGATTATTGATGAGAATAAATAATTATCTTTAACAGATAACTAAAAAAGGGGCTATCCCAAAACTATACCTTACAGAAAAATAAATGAACAACGTATTCCCGAACTCGATCCGGGATCGCAAAAGAACAGACTGGTATCTGCCTTTTTGTAACTTATACTGTTTGTTTCTGCTTAGGTCCCCGCTTTCGCGGGAACCTAAGCAGGACTTTTGAGACAGCCTCTTTTTTGATAGTATAATATTCTGTTCTTAAATTACATATAAAGAACTGATAGATTCACCATTACATACCCGGCGGATTGCTTCAGCAAACATATCGGCAATAGATAATATACGTATTTTTGAAGAGTTTCTGCAATAAGGAATCGAGTCGGTAAAGATCATTTCCACTAAAGCAGATTCTTCCACATTTTGTGTGGCCGGATCAGACATCACCGCATGGCTGGCAATAGCGCGAACCAATTTAGCACCTTTCTCCATCATCAGGTTGGCTGCTTTTGTAATTGTTCCGGCGGTATCCACTATATCATCGATCAACAATACATCCAATCCTTCCACATCACCAATCACACGCATCGAAGCCACTTCATTGGCACGCAGGCGTGATTTGTAACAGATTACCATCGGTAAACCCAGGTATTTAGAATAGCTGCTGGCACGTTTGGTACCCCCTACGTCGGGAGTGGCAATACATAAATTGTTTAAGGGCAATTCATTCTGGATATACTCCAGGAATACCGACGAGGCATACAGGTGGTCTACAGGTACATTAAAGAATCCCTGGATCTGATCTGCATGCAAATCCATCGTGATCAGACGGTTGATACCCGCAGCACTTAACATATCGGCAATAAGTTTGGCACCGATAGAGACACGTGGCTGGTCTTTCCTGTCCTGACGTGCCCACCCGAAATAAGGGATCACAGCAATGATCGAATTGGCAGAAGCACGTTTGGCAGCGTCGATCATTAAAAGGAGCTCCATCAAATTGTCAGAGCTTGGGAAAGTAGACTGTACCAGGAAAACATCTCTTCCGCGAATAGACTCTTCGTACGAAACTGAAAATTCTCCATCGGCGAAGGGTTGAATATTCATCTGTCCTAACGGACAACCTAAACTTTTGCATATCTTCTCTGCAAGATACCGGGACTTAGTCCCCGAAAACACCAAAAAAGGAGTTTGTGCACTCATTATTTAATAATTATCTTAAGTAAATAGATCCGAATTGTGCCGCAAAAGTACAAAACTTATTTACAATAACTCCGTGAACATTCAAAAAACTTCTACTAATTTTAGTGAGCCTTGTAAGTAAATTTCAGCATTTTACCTGAGTAGCCCGGCAAAGAAAGCTGATAGGGAAAGGATTCTGTTAGTGTACCGATTGTTTTCTCTCCGGTTAACAGGTCGGTCACTTCGGCAGCTTTATTGTCCTTAAATCCGAGGGTAGTAAATGCTTCGGCCGGGATTTTGATCCGTACGGTTTGGTGGGAACTATCGAAATTGACAACAACTAATAACGCCTCGTTTTTATATTTCCTCAGGAATACATATTGCCTATGCGAATTGAAGGATTCATTGACAGAATTGGCATACATCAGGTCATAAAAGTTGCCATAAGCAATGATAGGCTCATGCAGGCAGGCATTCAGCAATTTAGCATAGCATTCCCTTAACTGCCTGCTTTCGCTGTCCAGCAACGCCCCATCGTACTTCCGTCCGTTAATCCATTTGCGCATACTTTCCATACTCCAATAGTCGAAAATGGTAGTACGTCCGTCCAGGCCGCTGAAGCCTTCGGCATCCATTCCTTTTTCTCCCAGTTCCTGCCCGTTATAGACCATCACCGGATTTACATTCATAGCTGCCGAAACGATCATTCCCGGTATGCCGGGTTTTGCGTCTCCTGCAAAAAAAGCAGAGGCAATGCGTTGCTCATCATGGTTTTCCAGGAAGTTGAGCATGTGTTGCTGGATTCCCTCCATTGCCTGCCAGCAATGGGTGATGCGGCTGGCCGGAGCATGGTTACACATTACGTCGCGAACCGTATCATACAATCCCACTTTATCATATAAATAATCGAATCCACCGTAATAGATATAATCGCGGTACACAGCCGGGTTATAGATTTCGGCTATAAAGATTACTTCCCTCTGTTTCTTAACAGCCGCTATCGCCCAATGCCAGAATTCCACCGGCACCATTTCCGCCATATCACACCGGAAGCCGTCAACCCCTTTATTTACCCAGAATAAAAGAATGTCCAGCATTTTATGCCAGGTATCCGGCACAGGATCAAAATGGCGTGTGTATCCATTCAGTATATCCACTCCGTAATTGAGTTTCACGGTTTCATACCAGTCATTTACGCAGGGTAAGGCCGAGCAATGGTCGTTGCCGGTTACTTTAGCCGGGAACTCGCTGTATTCCACTCCTGCCAGATTCGTACCAAAACGGAGTTGCAGGGGTTGTCCCGGTATATAGTAGAAATTATTATCCGGATCAAAAGCCTTACCTGTATTATCTTTTTGCCCTAAGTCTTCCACATAGGCCATCTTCGCATCCGAATGATACCGGCGGGCTACGTGATTGGGTACAAAGTCGATAATCATTTTCAATCCTGCTTCGTGCGTTCTTTTTACCAGATATTCAAATTCACGCATCCTTTCACCTACATTTTCTGCCAGGTCAGGATCTACATCATAATAGTCTTTTATAGCATACGGTGAGCCGGCTTTTCCTTTAACCACTGCCGGATGGTCTTTTTTGATACCATAGGCTGTATAATCTGTTTGAGTAGCATGCTCTATTACACCGGTATACCAGATATGTGTAACGCCAAGCTCTTTTATTTTAGTTAACGCTGCGTTTGTAAAAGCGGAGAACTTTCCCACTCCGTTTTGCCGGATGGTTCCATTTTGTACAAGGTTAGATTCCAGGTTTCCAAATAGCCGGGTAAAAACCTGATATACGATCATCTTACCCTCATTCATCGATTTATTTTCCATTGTTTACAAATTACCGTGTGAAGGAGCTATTCCCGGAGGTAAGCTATTGATATTCCTTGCAGAGATAGCCTTCACAAGATACTCATATTTATTTTCTTTTAATACTTTTTCAAATGCTGTCCGGGCAGCTTCATATCCTATTCCGAAGATAAGGTCGACATTTTCGAGATCAAAAGTTTTATAGAGCCCAAACTCTTCTGCTTCGATCAGAACATCACATAACAGGCGGTCTTCCAGCGTATTTGCCCGGAACATATAATGATACGACCGTTCGGCGATGTGGAAAAGTGTCTGTTTATACTTTTGCGGTATCAGTGGACTGACATTGACCCCGACTACCCGTTCACATTCATTTTTGATGACAGATACCGGGAAGTTAGTAAATAATCCACCATCTACATAATGCACACCGTCAATTACTACCGGATTAAAAATAATAGGAATACTACAGGAGGCCGTTACGGTTTCTACCAAAGGGCCGGAACGGAAGTCGCAACTCACTCCATTATCCAGATCAGTAGCCATTACTACCAAGGGTATTTCCAGGTCTTCAATATTTTTTGTCCGCAGATGCCTTTTCAGGAAATGCCAGAAGCGGGTACTATCGAACATGCCTGCTTTGGGAATCTGAAACTGGGCGAAATCAGAGAATTCACGTCCGCTGAACATTTCTTTTATTTCATCGGCCGAATAGCCATCGGCATACAATGCTCCCATCAATGCTCCCACGCTTGTGCCGGCTATAATATCCGGTTTCAGCCCGCATTCTTCCATAAGCTTAAAAACACCTATATGTGCAAAACCTTTCGCACCTCCTCCACTCAGGGCAAGTCCCAACTTGTATTTATAATGGCCTGTTCCTTCCATTTCTAACATCACTAAATCTCAAACAGGAACAAAGATGCCTCTTTTTTTACGATCACACATAATTATTTGGTAAAAAAATGCTTATATCTGCAAAATTTCATTACATTTATCAGGATGTTACTTTAAAATTAAACGCTATGATCACGAATATTTTTTGGCTTGTCCCGGTGGCCTCAACCCTGGCCCTGGTGTTCGCCTGGTACTTCTTCAGGCAGATGATGAAAGAAAGTGAAGGGACCGATACCATGGTGAAAATCGCTTCCTATGTACGGGCAGGCGCCATGTCATACCTCAAACAACAGTATAAAGTTGTCGGCCTGGTCTTTCTTATCCTCGTTATTGTATTTTCCGTTATGGCCTATGGGTTTAACCTGCAAAATAAATGGGTTCCGATCGCCTTTCTTACCGGTGGTTTCTTTTCGGGGTTAGCCGGTTTCCTGGGGATGAAAACTGCTACCTATGCATCGGCCCGGACGGCCAATGCGGCCCGGCATTCTTTGAATAAAGGGTTACAGGTTGCCTTCCGTAGCGGGGCGGTGATGGGACTTGTAGTAGTTGGACTCGGATTGCTGGATATTTCTTTCTGGTATATCCTATTGAATCTGATGATACCGGAGCATGTGCTGGAACCAACCCATAAATTAACCATCATCACTACAACAATGCTTACCTTCGGTATGGGTGCTTCCACCCAGGCATTATTTGCCCGTGTAGGAGGAGGTATTTATACAAAAGCGGCCGATGTAGGAGCCGACCTGGTAGGGAAAGTGGAAGCCGGCATCCCGGAAGATGATCTGCGCAACCCGGCAACTATTGCAGATAATGTAGGAGACAATGTAGGGGATGTGGCCGGTATGGGAGCTGATCTGTATGAATCCTATTGTGGTTCTATATTAGCCACTGCGGCTTTAGGAGCGGCAGCGTTTGTATCGTCGGGAAGTGTAGAGTTACAATATAAAGCTGTCATTGCCCCTATGCTGATTGCTGTGGTTGGAATAGTATTGTCTATTATCGGGATATTTACCGTACGGACAAAAGAAGATGCTTCGATGAAAACGCTTTTACGGGCACTTGCTTTTGGAACCAACATTAGTTCGGCCTGTATTGCCCTTGCGACTTTTGCCATCCTTTACCTGTTAGGAATAGAAAACTGGTTCTGGATAGGCTGTTCGGTTGTAACCGGCTTATTGGTTGGGATTGTAATCGGGCAGGCTACCGAATATTTTACTTCCCAGTCTTATAAACCGACAAAGCGCGTGTCCGAAGCTGGGTTAACCGGCCCGGCAACAGTTATTATTTCCGGATTAGGGCTAGGTATGTTATCAACTGCTATTCCTGTACTGGCAGTGGTAGCAGGTATTATCTGTTCTTTCTTATTTGCCTCCGGTTTTGATTTCGACAATGTAGGGATGGGATTATATGGCATTGGGATTGCAGCCGTAGGAATGCTTTCTACTTTAGGCATTACTTTAGCCACAGATGCCTACGGTCCTATTGCCGACAATGCAGGTGGAAATGCCGAAATGAGTGGCCTGGGTAAAGAGGTACGGAAGCGAACCGACGCACTCGATTCGTTAGGAAATACGACTGCTGCTACAGGGAAAGGTTTTGCCATTGGTTCAGCGGCCCTAACGGGTTTAGCCTTACTGGCCTCTTATATAGAAGAAATTAAAATAGGATTAGTACGTTTGGGAGAAACCACATTACAATTCAAACATGGTGACATCATTCCGATCCGGGAAGCCTCTTTCCCCGATTTTATGGTATATTATGAAGTAACTTTATTAAATCCAAGAGTATTATCCGGAATATTCTTCGGCTCTATGATGGCATTTATGTTCTGCGGACTCACCATGAATGCGGTTGGCCGGGCTGCCGGGGATATGGTAGAAGAGGTCAGGCGGCAATTCCGTGAGATCAAAGGGATACTTACCGGGGAGGCTGAACCGGATTATGCCCGTTGTGTAGAAATTTCCACCAAAGGTGCCCAACGGGAAATGATACTCCCTTCCGTACTGGCTATTATTGCTCCTATCCTTACCGGAGTGATCTTCGGCGTGGCCGGGGTAATCGGATTATTGATCGGAGGATTAAGTACCGGATTTGTACTGGCAGTGTTTATGGCTAATGCCGGTGGTGCATGGGACAACGCAAAAAAATATGTGGAAGAGGGCAACTTCGGCGGGAAAGGAAGTGAAGCCCACAAAGCCAACGTTGTAGGTGATACAGTGGGCGATCCGTTTAAAGATACTTCGGGTCCGAGCCTGAATATCCTTATCAAACTGATGAGTATGGTGGCCATTGTTATGGCTGGCCTGACTGTGGCCTGGAGTTTGTTCTGATAGTAAAATATAAAACACGGAGACACAGAGACACGGAGGTTCTTAATTATCTAAAAATAAATTCTCTGTGTCTCCGTGTCTCTGTGTTCCCATCTTCCTTTCATTTCGTTTGTATTCACAGGTTTTTATTTTACATATAAATAGTAATCAGGTATATTTTTAACTTTCTGTTAATTTAATAAATAAAGAATTGGCAGTATCTTTGTGGCCGGTATAACATAAAACTATTTTATATGTCAATCTCATTTATATGTCAATCTCACGCTTTAACGCAGTGGAGAAAGCATCTAACCGAAAGGCTGTGGAAGCTATTACTCCCAATCAGAAAGTTTCAGAGTATTATGGTGAGAATGTCTTCAACAGGAAGACAATGAAAAATATCTCTCCAAAGAGACTTATAAAGCACTTACCCATGCGATCGACAACGGAACCCCTATTGACCGTATAATTGCCAACTATGTAGCCGCCGGTATGCGGATGTGGGCACTTGAAAAAGGTGTAACCCATTATACACACTGGTTCCAGCCGTTGACAGACGGTACAGCCGAAAAGCATGATGCTTTCGTTGAACATGATGGCGCAGGCGGTATGATAGAGGAGTTCAGCGGTAAGTTATTAGCGCAGCAGGAGCCAGATGCTTCCAGCTTTCCGAACGGAGGACTCCGCAATACATTTGAAGCCCGTGGGTATTCAGCCTGGGATCCTTCGTCGCCTGCATTTATTGTAGACGATACATTATGTATCCCTACTGTATTTATTGCTTATACAGGTGAAGCACTGGATTATAAAACCTCGCTTATCCGTTCCATTGAGGCACTGAGTAAAGCAGCTAAAAAGGTTTGTAACTATTTTAATGAAGATGTAAACAAGGTAATCACCTATCTGGGTTGGAAACAGGAATACTTCCTGATAGACGAAGACCTGTATGCAGCCCGGCCCGATCTTTCATTAACCGAACGTACGTTACTAGGCCATGAAAGTGCCAAGAACCAACAGTTGGATGACCACTATTTCGGTGCTATCCCGGTACGGGTGCAGGAGTTTATGAAAGATCTGGAGATCGAATGTTATAAATTAGGTATCCCGGTAAAGACCCGTCACAACGAGGTGGCACCCAACCAGTTTGAGCTAGCACCTATTTACGAAGAGTGTAACCTGGCAAATGACCATAACCAGTTATTGATGTCGGTAATGAAACGGGTGGCCAGCCGTCACTACTTCCGGGTACTCCTGCATGAAAAGCCTTTCAGCGGGGTAAACGGCTCCGGTAAACATTGCAATTGGTCGATGGGTACAGATACCGGTATTAACCTGTTTTCTCCGGGGAAAGACCGGGAGGATAACCTGCGCTTTATTACATTCGTTGTAAATGCGCTGATGGCAGTATATAAATACAATGCTTTATTAAAAGCAAGTATTGCCTCGGCTACGAACCAACATCGTTTAGGGGCGAACGAAGCACCGCCTGCGATTATTTCTTCTTTCCTGGGAACGCAGATCAGTGAGATACTGGACAAATTTGAAAACAGTTCGATTGAGGATGCTATTGCAGTAGACGATAAAAAGCGTTTGCAACTGGGCTTCGGCCAGATACCGGAAATTTTGCTGGATAATACCGACCGCAACCGTACCTCTCCGTTTGCTTTTACCGGTAATCGCTTTGAGTTCCGCGCCTTAGGTTTGTCGGCAAACTGTGGTACGGCCATGCTGGCTCTCCACTCGGCAGCGGCTTATCAGTTAAACCAGTTTATTACTGATGTAGAAAAATTACGGAGCGAAGGTAAAAGTAAAGAGGTAGCCATCTTTGAAGTGCTGAAAGCTTATATCAAAGAGTCCAAACCAATCCGTTTCGATGGCAATGGCTACGGAGATGAATGGAAAGAGGAGGCTTTGCGCCGGGGGCTGGATTGTGAGAGCAGTGTTCCTTTACAGTATGATGCCTACCTGAAACCGGAAGTGATCAAGATGTTTGATGAAACCGGTGTATTAAGTCCTAAAGAACTGGAAGCACGGAATGAGGTGAAATGGGAGATGTATATTAAAAAGGTACAGATCGAAGCCCGTGCGCTGGGCGATCTGTCTTTAAATCATATCATTCCTGTAGTATTGAAATACCAATCTGTCTTACTGGATAACATCACTAAGCTGAAAGAGACCTTCCCGGAAGAAGAGTTCAATGAACTGGCAGCTGAGCCACGCCGGTTGGTTAAGAAAATTGCCGGTCATATCAATGCAGTATCCAGGATGGTTGACGAGATGATTGAAGCCCGTAAAAAGGCTAACAAAATTACTGATATGCGAAGCAAAGCAGTTGCCTATCACGACCATGTTGCTCCTTACCTGGATGAGATCCGTGATCATATTGATCACCTGGAATTAATGGTTGACAACCAGATGTGGCCACTTCCGAAATACAGGGAATTACTATTTATCAGATAGTAATATACGAAAACAAGAAATGAGGCTGCCTCAAAACTATACTTTACAGGAAAGAAATGACCAACGTGTTCCCGGACCTGATCCGGGATCGCAAAAGAACAGGCTTGTATCTATTTTTGTAACGTATGAGGTCTATTCCTGTGCGGTCCCCGCTTTCGCGGGGAACTATCAGAACTTTTGAGACAGCCTCATTTTTCTCTATACGGACTCTATCAGATTAGTTCTTTACATACTTTTCAAGCCACTGGTCACATTCATATAGCAGATGAAGGATATTCTCGCGTGCTGCATAGCCATGGCTTTCATAGGGTAATACCACATACCGCGTAGTTGCGCCATGCCCCTTTAAAGCATTATAAAAACGTTCTGACTGGATAGGGAATGTTCCGGTATTATTGTCCATTTCGCCATGCACAAGCAACAAAGCACCATGCAGTTGGTTGGCATACATAAAGGGCGACATACTATTGTATACTTCCGGGATTTCCCAATAAGTACGGATTTCTGTCTGGAAACCAAACGGAGTTAAGGTACGATTGTAAGCTCCGCTACGGGCAATACCTGCCTTAAACAACTTTGTCTGGGTCAACAGGTTGGCTGTCATAAAAGCACCATAAGAATGACCACCCACGGCCACCCGTGAAGTATCTCCTACTCCCATTTCATCAATTACCTTGATGGCGGCTTCTGCGTTCATTACCAATTGTTCGCGGAAGTTATCGTTAGGTTCTGCATCTTCCGTTGTACTTACAATAGGCATCTCTACATTTTCCATTACACAGAAACCACGTAGCACCCAGTATACCGGCGAACCATAATTAATATTGGTAAAAGCATATTTAGAACCTCTGACCTGGGCAGCATCTGCTTTAGAGCGGTATTCACGCGGATATGCCCACATCAACACCGGTAGCCGGCCATCTTTTTCTTTATCATAGCCCGCAGGCAGGTAAACGGTAGCTGTCAGGTCGAGCCCGTCCGCACGTTTGTATTGGATCTTTTCTTTGGTTACCCCTGCCATAGCCAGATAAGGATTGGCAAAATGGGTAAGCTGGGTTAAACGTTTTTTAGGCACTTCACGGACAAATAGATTAGCAGGTTCTTCTACCGATTCACGGGAAGTAAACAGTTGTTGTTTTGCCGGGTCGGCCACTTTTAGTATACGCTCATAGTAGGGAGCTTCCGAGCGCCAGAGAATAGTTGTTTTTTTATCTTTCAGGTTGAAGCGGCTCAGATAAGGCATATCTCCTTCGGGAGAGGCTCCCGGTGCAGTAAGTAATATGTCGGTATAGTTCTTGTTCGTATATACTATATCTTTTTTGAATTCGTTTTTCACCATTACAGGTGTTCCCGGATTATTGTAATTATCATCTGTAGAAACGTCAAATAATAAGGTAGGTTGGCTGGTTGTTGCCGGTTTGAATTGCCATGTTTTTACTCTGCGGGTAGCCCGGGAGGTTTCCTGTACCAGGGCAAATACGTCATTATGCCATAGGATATCGCGGAAACGTTCTTTGGTTCTTACCACTTCTTCGGGTTCCTGATCGAAAGGTGCTGCTAACTGGTATACTACATCTTTATATTCCACTTTATTCTCCCTCGGATTACCCCCATCCTGTGCTTCTACCCAATAGATCGTAGCGGGTTTATCCGGACGCCATGCGAAATTACGGGGATAAGCCGAAGTTACATCGTATCCCATTGGTAAATTGATAACCGGGTTCTCAGCTAGTGTGCGGACTACATTTCCATCCAGATCGGCTATAGTATAGGTATGAGGGAAATAATACAGTGGAACCTGATAGGAATAAGGAGTATGAATCGTTGCAACCAGCAATAAGGATTTATCGGGAGATAAAGCGATGGCATGGCTATTGTAAACAGCCGGTTTACCAACCGGAGTAACCCGGCCGCCAGTTACTTTTACCAACTGGGAGGTAAAATAGTAATCAAATAATTGTTCATCGTATTTATTTTTCAGCAAATCCTGATAGGTACGTGCCGGCATTACCTTGCCTATACTTTCCTGAATCACAGGGCCATTGGGCACCGCTGTTTTTTCAGGAGCTTTACCTGTTCCGGCCGGTACGGCCAATGTTAAAAACTCCTGGTCATTTATCCAGTGAATGTCGGTACCTGTAGTTGTATTAAGCGCCAGGTTATCAATCTTACGTAGCTGTTTATTTACAGGATCAGCCAGGTAAAGGTATACCCCTGCCGGTTCTTCCACGAACAATAAAACTTCCGGAGATTTAGGAGTAAAAACACCTTTCAGGATTACTGCGTTTGCAGGAAGGCCGGTTAGTTCAACTTCTTCCTGTGTCTTCACATTTAATAAAGACGCACCGGTAAATTCGGGTATCCGGCTCTGGGAGAAATTTTCCGGATTAATACGGGTACCGGCCAGTTTGAGTTCAGGTTGAGCCAAACGGGCTATGGAACGGTAAGGAGACCGTTCCAACTGTAATATCCAGTTGTTATCTTCACTGATCACTGCGGCGGGTGATAATTTCACCAACGCCACCTCTTCCAGCACCTGTGGCGGACGCTGGTATTTACTCTCCTGTGCTTGTATATCCACAGACATACTGAACAGACACAAGGCATATACAGAAAGGACTAAATTTTTCATGGGTCTATTTATCAATTAATGTATTTAATTAGTAATCAAATATAAACAAAAAATAAGATCATTATTCATTCCCGGAAGCAAAAGAAGCCATCTTTCACAAGATAGCTTCCCTCTTCTTTTTTAATAAATGTGTTTATGAAAAGTTAAGGTATTATTTGGTATATGTATTTAATATCATAATTTCAAAGAATCTGTTTATACCGGATTCTGTTCCAATTCCGGGTTTGCATTGATCTCTTCGTCGTGGAACAGGAATTCCCACCGAATATCATCTGCTTCAATATACTCTGCCTGTTGTATAATTGAAGAAACATGATTGGAATTTCTTCTATCCAAAGGTAAATTCAAACGTTTCAGGTCAGTGAAACGGAATCCTTCACCCCATAGTTCCACTCTTCTGTGGATCATAATCTCTTCTGCCAGTTCAGCAGCGGTAGAACTTGTTGCAGTATACTGAGGATCACGGGTAAGGGCAAATGTAGTTAATACACTTTGTGCCTCTGCCTGTTGTCCATTACGAGCCAATGCTTCTGCTTTGATAAGGTACATTTCTGCTAAACGCATGAAAGCATAATCTCCTACCCCATTACCGGTAGAACGAGCAGTATACTTTCTGTTCTGGTAAGGGAACTGGCTGTAGTTGGAAGCCGAAACGCCCGCTTCACCAGTTGGGTCCCACCATTGTTTCCGTTCGTCAGTATCTGAGATTTTTTCATACAGCAATTTATTCACACTTCTCGGACACTGGCGGATAGCAGTTGAATTAAAATTCCATGACATATAGGCATAGAAAGAATAAAAATAGATTGTATGGTCATCCTGTGGATTTGAGCCCCACATGGCTTCGTTGGTAGAGGCCAGGATAGTCGCAAAACCGTGCATAAGTTCCTCGCCAGTCATTAACTTACCACCTTCACTTTCTGCCTGTTGAATAGCCAGATCAGCATAGCGGGCAGCTTCGGTATAGTTGTGTTGGGTAAGATAAACACGGGCTTTAACACCATAAGCTACTTTTAAAGACAGATGCAACGCTTCATAAGGAGCTTCCTCTCCGTAAGAATCACCTGTATTTTTGAAATGTTCTATTGCTTTATCCAGGTCTTCATGAATAAAACGATAACACTCTTCTACAGTATTCCGTGCCATAGGTTCCGTATCGGCTGTTTTCTGGTATGGAATCCCCGGCTGGGTATTCTCTTTGCCTGCTTCATACCGTTGGGCATATAACTGAAGCACATTAAAATGAGCCCACGCACGGAAAGTGTAGCATTCGCCGATTATACCGTTACGTAAATCGGTATCCTCACCTTCAATGTCATCAATAACATCCAGAATAAGGTTTGCATTCAATACGATCTGATAATAGAAATAAAGTCCATATTTAGTAAGGGTTGAAGAGGTACTTCTATGACTCACCCAGGCCATTTCACTATTATACCATCCATTACCGGTAGTTGGGTGTACAAGGTCATCTCCCAATACATCCCGGAAAATATTCATGGAAGCTTCCCCACCACAACTCTGGAATGAGAGGTATTGTTTGGTAAGGGAACGATGGATTCCGTTCACTGCCACATAGGCATTTTCTAACGAACCTAGTGCTGTGAATTCTCCAATCTTATCGGAAGGCGTAGTATCCATAAAAGAATCGGAGCAACCGGCCAGCCCACAAACTGCTGCCGCCGCAAGTAATGTATATTTAACTAATTTCATATGGCTTCTTATTTATCAAAGAGTTAAACTTAATCCTAAGGTAAATGCACGTGACTGGATGAAAGCATTGTCTACCACTCCGGTATACTGCTGCTGCGGGTCAAGTCCTTTTAATGCACTTACAGTAAATAGATTCTCTGCACTGAATGAAACACGTGCATTGTATATTCCTGCCGGAGAAATAAATGATCTGGGCAGGGTATAAGCCAATGTCAGTGAACGCATATTCAGGTAATTTCCATTTTTCAACCAACGGTCTGAAGCTCCATTCTGATTAGTAGACTGAGAAGCATCCAAAATAGGAACATCTGTGATGTCGCCTGGTTGTTGCCAGCGTTTTTCAATATCTTTATGCATAGCCGATCCATAGCTATTCACACTCATTAAGGTGGCATATGCAGAGGCATACACTTTGCCTCCTAATCCATACGAGAAGACTGCCGATAAATCAAATGCCTTGTAACTTACATTGGTATTAAATCCACCAAATACCTTGGGGATTGAACTTCCTGCATAATGGTATTTAGCTTTAACTTCCTGCATAATGGTATTTAGCTTTAACTTCCTGCATAATGGTATTTAGCTTTATTGATATTAGTAGTGACCTCTTCTTCGTCAACGATCCAGCAGTCGGTATCACTCCATATTTGTTCTTCATCCAGGCGATAAAGTGCTTTTCCATCAGATGGGTCTACTCCCATATATTCTTTTAACCAGAATTCATATAGGGAGTATCCTTCAGATATTTTTTTCGTACCATCAATGATCTCATCCATACCATCCGCCATCTTCGTAACTTTGTTTTTAAGGAAAGTAGCATTGACTCCTACATTCCATTTCCAGTCGCGGGTTTTAATAGCCATATAATCAAGGTTCACTTCAACTCCTTTATTTACCACCTTTCCTACATTCTTCCAGATACTAAAAGTTCCGGTTGATAAAGGAAGAGGTACATCAAAGAGAAGGTCTTTAGATTCTTTCATGAAATATTCTACCGAACCGTTCAACCTGTCAAATAGTCCAAACTCAATGGCAACATCCGTAGAACTTTGGGTTTCCCATTTCAAATCCGGGTTTCCATATCCATCAAACCAAATCCCCGGCTCGGTCGAATTAGCATTATTAAGGCTATATAGGGTCTGATAAGGATAGAAATCCTGGTTGGTTCCGTAATAAGGGTCATCAAACCCTACACTGGTAGGATAAAGGACGTTGTCATTACCTGTCTGTCCGTAAGAAGCGCGTAACTTCAAACTATTTACAGCAGTTACTCCTTCCATAAACGCTTCCTGGTCAATTCTCCAGGAAGCACCGATCGACCAGAAATTACCCCAACGGTTGTCTTTACTAAACCTGGAAGAACCATCCCTGCGATAAGAGGCCGAAACATAATATTTATCGGCATAATCATAATTAGCGCGGAAAAAATATCCCTCTTTATTATATTCATGAGAATATCCGCTGGTAGAAGATACAGTTATGAAGTTATCAAGTTCAAGAATACCGTCGACAGTCTGGTCAATTTTAAACACATCCATAAACTGGTATTGGAATTTATAACTTTCATGTCCTACCAATATTTCGAAATGATGATCGCCAAATGTCTTGTCATAATTCAACAGTTGGTTAAAAGTGGTAGTAGTACGGCGTATATTCCGGTTACGGAAACGTCCGGAACCAGCTCCATCTCCAACCTCTGTATTCTCATAAGTCTGATATCTGTGGTTACCTGTTTCCAAACCCGCATTGACGGTTGCTTTAAAGCCATCAAACAGATTAAGGTCCAGATAAGTACGCCCATTCATTGCGTCGCGTACATATTTTCTCTCATTCAGCATGTTCTCTGCAATCGAGTGTCTGCCTGAGCTTGCTCCGGCACCACGCGGATTTTTATAATCATATATTTTTTTGCCGTTTGCATCCCGGATATATTCTCCTGTTACCGGGTCATGTTCGTATACCGGATAAATAGGTCCTATATTACGGGCAAAATAAAAGTAGTTATTATATGCGGTTGAACTTTCTGTTGTCTGTATATTACCACTTGAACGGCTGGCAGAGAGGTTTAAACCTGTTTTCAACCATTTCACCGGATATACATTCACATTCATACGTCCTGAAACTCTTTCCAGACTTGCTGTTTTTATATAACTCTTTTCATCCAGATAGCCTAATGACACATAGGTATCACTTTTTTGAGTTTTGGTAGAATAAGAAAGGTTATACTCACTCCGATAACCTAAACGTTCCATTGCACTTACCCAATCCAGGTCATCACCATATAGCAAAGAGGTAGCCGAGGGATTCAATTTACCATCAACACCTACGATAGAGTTATTATCAACACTCTTGAAAGGATTATATTTCAGGAGATCATAAATCTCTGCCGAAGCTGCTGCCGCCGCATCAGCCGCAGAACTACCGCCCGAAATTTTCGAGTTTTTCAACTGTTCCCATTGTAAAGGATAATAATTCCATACATTTACCCGGTCATATTCCGGAATAGCACGTTTTGAAAAACCCTGTGAAGTATTAAAGGTAATACGGGTGTCATTATCTTTTGCACTTTTAGTCGTGATCAGCACTACACCATTACCGGCGCTTGATCCATACAAAGAGGTAGAAGCTGCATCTTTCAATACAGTGATCGATTCAATATCATTCGGATTGATATCGCTGAGCTCACCATTGTAGATCGCACCATCCACTACATACAACGGATCATTAGAAGCGTTGATAGAGCCAAACCCACGGATACGGATCTTTGCCGATTCACCCGGCTGACCGCTACCTCCGGCAATCTGTAAGCCGGGAACAGCTCCTTCCAATACTGAAGTGACCTGGGAAATAGGACGCATTTCCAGGTCACGGGCACCTACCGTAGAGGCTGACCCTGTAAAAGAAGAGCGTTTGGCAGTACCATACGCAACCACTATCACATCATCCAGTTGTTGTGCATCCGACTCTAAAACAATGCGCATATTAGGCTGGGCAGCTACTTCCTGGGTTTTCATACCTACATAGGAAACCACAAGTGTAGCATTACGGGCTACATTCAGATTAAAACTTCCCTTATAATCTGTTACCGTTCCGGTAGTAGTACCTTTGACTACAACCGATGCTCCGATAATAGGCTCATTATCATCACTTCCAATCACTATACCAGTGATCCGGATATCCTGAGCCAATAAGCAATTGCACCCTATAAGGATGGTAAGCAGGTTAAATGTTAGTCTTCTCATCATATATACTTATTATTTATTAATAAAACAGCTTTAATGCTGATGGTAGTAAGAGTTCAATAAGAACTCCGGCAAGCTTTTACTTTTAAGTATATGGATGAAATTTTTATTAAGTAAGGAGGTATAATTTATTATATATTAAATAAAATCTCTCTTATTAGATAATAATTCATAAGTAATTGGAGGCTACTTTTGAATTTATTTGTTAATTTTATCTCATTTTATTGTATTTTATTATTTATTTTTAATTTGTAACCAAATATTTCTATAAGCAGAAACACAAAACAATATCTTAGTTCTTATTGAACTTATCCCTTTTCTATATTTATCCTCCCTGCAATTATATTATAAGTAGAAAGTCGGTAAAATATAATCAAATAGCCAGATAAAAATTCATTTTACCTGGCTATTATAACGTATAAGTTATAGAATATTTTAATTAAATTAATTGGGGAAATAGAATCTCATTAGCATTTCTATAAATGAATAGCTACACCATTATAAAAATCGAGAATTTTTGCACGTAATATAAAATCAAACTTTGCCTGCGACTGTTCTGACAAACTTTGTGCATATTTCGTTTTAGCATCATTATATTCAAATACCGTACTTTTACCTGCATCGTACCTTTCTTCCGCATATCCGTAAGCCTCCCGGGTAGCTAATACCGACTTTTCAGTAGCCCGGTATTTTTCCTGAGAAGCAATGGAATTGTAATAAGCCTGCTGGATCTCTTTGTAAAGTACTTTTTGGTATTATCCATAATCAATTGCTGATTAAGAATAGCCAAACGGGCAGACCGTATATCATTGCGCACCTGAAAACGGTTAAAAAGAGGAATGGTCAGGCTTAATCCAATTGTTTTATTCTGGTTATTTTTTATCTGATCGCTAAAATTTATATTCCGAGCAGCAAGTTCATCCCCATAATAGTAATAATAATTCGTTCCATACGAAGCGCCAATATCTAATTTCGGATAATATCCGGACTGAGCAACTTTAAGCGCCTTCTTCTGGCTTTCAACAAGATATTCCTGTTCTTTGATCTGTGGCTTAAAGGCAACCGCATAATCGTATACGTCGTCAGGAGGAAGTATACTACCTAAGTACTTGCCAATAGCATCCTCCATATCTGGTGTTTGAATATCGAAAGTTTCTTCCACGCGCTCCAGCTCAAGGGCCTGCGCCAGGTCTAACAAAGACAAATTTACATTATTACTTGCTTCTGCCAAAGTAACCTCATCCTGGGCCAACTGAGCCTTAATATCATATAATTGAGATAAAGGAACTTTACCCGCATTTACAAGTGCCTCTGTACGTGCAACCTGCTCATTTGTTAATCCAACCTGTAAAGTGGCAATCTTCAAAATTTCTTTATTATATAATACCTGCAAATAATAATAGGTTACGTTAATAGCCAGGTCTTCTTTGGCTTTGTTTAAGTTTTCTACCGCAGCCAGCAAATCCAATTGACGGGCACCTATATCATTTTTAATATAAAACCCATCAAATAAAGGCATACTTAGCCGCAAATAGACAGAGGAATAGGATGTATTTGTATTTACATAGGTATTATCATCTACCAGCGAACGTCCGAAACTAAAATCCTGTCCAATGCCTCCATTCAGATTCGGCAGCCAGCTATTCTTACTGGTATTCAGCAGGACTTCCTGATTTTTCTGAGCCAATTCCCGTTGTTTAAGTTCTATATTATTATCAATGGCATGCTGAATGCATTCTTCCAATGTCCAGAGTTTATTCTGAGCAATAGCCGGACCATTCAAAATAATATGGACAAGCTTATTAATGAAAATATCTTCTTCATATAAATAGGATATTAGTGTGCATTATTTTTCTTAGTTTCAACAATTGCTCCCCTGATCCGGTCGTCGGCAGACAAACCACTGGTGACCTCGATCTTAATACCATCAGACAGTCCTACTTCTATAGGATGTTTTTCAAATAGTTGTTCGGGCGTTACCTGTTTAACCAGTTGTATAAAGGTAGAATCACCACTAAACTCAACGGTACTTTCAGGAATGGTAAGCACATCCTCCGCACGCTTCAATACGATCTCCGCATTGGCACTGTAACCGGCACGGATAAATGCATCTTCATGTGTAGAGACAGCCGCTTTAACCTCAAACTGGATCGCTCCGTTTTTCTCGACTCCCTTAGGCGAAACATATTCGAGGGTAGCATCGAAGGTACGGCTTTCGATGGCACCGATCGTCAGCTTGATGGGCATTCCTTCATGAATACGCCCAATCTCGGTTTCATCCACATTCCCTACAAAGATCATATCATTCATATTAGCCACCGTAGCAATAGTGGTACCATCGTTAAAGTTATTGGATTCGATAACAGAGTTACCTATCTTTACAGGCACATCCAGTATCATACCGGTAATCGTACTACGGATCTGGGTTGTACTACTTACATTCGAATTTTTTGCGATTCCATCCCGGATGATTTCCAACGCACTTTGTGCATTTTCCCTCTCTTCCAATGCTTTTAGCCAGGTAGCCCTGGAAATATCATATTCTTCCCTGGCTATTACCCCCTGGTTAAACAGGGCTTCATCCCGTTTATAGGTATCTTCTACCTGTTTCAAAGATATTTCGGCTATATTGACTCTCGACTCTGCACTATTCAACTGGATCATTTCCGATATAACTTTAATCCGGGCAATGATCTCGCCCTCTTTTACCATTTGTCCGGCCTCTTTGTACAAGTCGGATATGATTCCTGATATTTGTGGTTTGATCAGTACTTCATACCGTGGTTCAACATTACCGGTAGCTACCGTTTTAGTTTCAACAGTTCCTATCTCAGGAGTTACGATCTCATAGGTAATGATTTCAGGCTGTGCCTTTTTCCATAAAAAGTAGAATGTTCCGATAACAGCTCCTACCAATACTACCAGCAACAGGATACGCAGATTTTTTTCACAATACGATTTTTCATACGAGTAATTATTATATTATATTTTTATTATTCTTCACGAATGGCGTCGATCGCTTTGATCTGCATAGCGCGCCAGGCGGGGGTCAGTCCGGCAACCAATCCACTTATCAATAGAACGATCGTTGCGGCTACAGCCGTTTGTATACTTACTTTCGGATTTTCAAAGAAAGTCCCTTTATTTCATCTACCGGAGAGTTCATAAGTATCTTATTGACTACATCCAGCAGGAAAACCCCCAGACTTAATCCCAGCATACCAGCCATGGTTGTCAGCAATAAGCTTTCACTCATCACCTGTGAGATGATATTGAAAGGTTTAGCCCCTAAGGCCCTTCTCACTCCGATTTCTCTTGTCCGCTCCTTTATTGTTACCATCATAATATTACTTACCCCGATTATACCGGCAAGAAGTGTTCCCATACCAACCAGCCATACCAGGATATCTATACCAGTAAACAGCATATTGAAAACGGCAAACTGAGCAGCCATGTTTACTACCCCTACTGCTTTAGGATCGGTTGGAGATATTTCATTCTGAGCTTTTAAGATGGTAGATATATCATCAATTACTTTTTCTATCAAGTGCCCGTTCTTTATACTTACACACATAAACTGGAAGAGATCCCCCTGATTACTTGTTTGCTGCATGGTTGTAAAAGGAAGAATAACCGATTCCTCAGAGCGCCCGCCAATATAAATATTGGAAGATCGCGGCTTTATAACTCCAACAATCTGGTAGTAAAGTCCATTGACACGGATATATTTACCCGTTGAATTCTGGTTACGAAAAAGACTCTCGTTTACTCTACTTCCAATTACACAGACTTTTCGTCTTTCCTGAATATCTATTTCGTTTAATAAGCGTCCATAAAGTAACTCTTGTGTTTCAATTTTAAAATAGTCAGGCATAACTCCCTTAACATTATATGTTCCGGTAATCTGGCCATATACAATGTTCTTATCGCTACGTCCACCGAAATTAATAGGCGAGATCGCCTCTATACCGTTTACATTATTTTTAATACTTTCCACATCCCGGTTTCTCATACTCCACCAACGTCCTTTGTTGAATCCTTTATACGATTCGCCGGTACGGTCAGTATAAAAGAACACGGAGTTAGTAGCAAAACCTTTGAAATTTCCAAGTATCCCGTTTTTCATACCGGCTCCTGAACCTAATAATAGGACAAGCATTAAAATGCCCCAGAACACACCAAAACAGGTTAATAGGCTACGTGTTTTATTGCGGGTGATGGTTACCCATATTTCGACCCATCTGTCAACATCAAACATATATCTTTTATTATTTTATTCTGCTCTCATGGCCTCTACAGCCGATACTTTTACTGCTTTTCGTGCGGGGAAATAACCTGCCAAAACTCCGACAACAATAAGTAAACCAGTTGCAGATAAGGCGATGGTAATATTTACAGTCGGATTACGGAATATAGTGGTAGTATCCCCACCTCCTCCGCCACCGGCCATTTCCATACCATAATTGATCAATTCGGTAAGTCCTATTCCTACAATCATGCCGATATAACCAAATATAGCCGTTACCAACACTGATTCTACTATAATTAACCGTAAAATAGAAGAGGGTTTTGCACCGATCGCTTTCAGGATACCAAATTCCCTGGTGCGTTCACGTACTGTGATCAACATAATATTACTAACCCCTACAATACCAGCCATTAAGGTACCGATACCTACGATCCAGATAAATAATGCAATACCATTGGTCATCCCCTGCCACATACGAAATTTATTTCCCGTGTTCCACATCCCGATCGGGTTTTTATCTGCCGGATCAAAACGGTGCCTGCGTGCCATCCGCTCCCTGAAACGTTGCTCGAAAGCATCGCTCTCCGCCTCACTGTTTACTCCTTTCAGTGTAAATTCTAAGTTATGAATATGTAAACCATTACTATATAACATCATGCCAGTTGAAAAGGGATATAAGCCGGAGCATCATTATCGTTATTCTGATCCTGATAAATACCTATTACCCGGAACATAATATCATCAAGTTTTACAAATTGTCCAATTGGCTGTATTGAATCCCTAAATAAGACCTGAGAGATACGAGGTGTAAGTACAATTACTTTACGACGCTCAAGAATATCAATCTCATTGATGAATCTACCATCTCCCGGAAGAATGGGTTTATAGTATATTTTGTATAATCCGGATGTACAGATACGATTTGGTTAGTCAAATATTCCTGTCCGTAAGAAATAGTTGCAGAGCGATAGTTGGCCGCAGAAATCAGATCCACTTCAGGATGCTCACGCTTAACAGCTACCAGATCTTTGTCTGTAAACCAAATACTCCGGTTAGGTTGCATACCTTTATAAGGTAAGGTAGTATACCGGGTCCAGGCAGTTACTGTATTAGTAGCCATATTCCTGAAATTATAGGCTATACCATTGCCCAACCCGTTTCCTGCAGCCAAAAGTACAATCAACATAAAGATACCCCAGGCAACAGAGAAACCCGTCAGGAACGTACGGAGTTTGTTCTTTTTGACCGTACTCCATATTTCACGGAAGTTGTCAAAATCAAACATATCCGTTGCCTTTTTCTGATTTTTCAATAATGCCGTCTTTCACACGGATAATACGGTCGGTCACCGCCGCGACAGAGGGTTCGTGAGTAACAATGATCATGGTCATTCCTTCTTTATTTACATTCCGGAGTAACTCCATCACCTCAACGGTAGTCACACTATCCAATGCTCCGGTTGGTTCGTCGGCCAGGATCACCCGCGGATTAGCGATCAGAGCACGGGCAATAGCAACACGTTGTTTCTGTCCGCCCGACATTTCATTCGGCATATGCTCTGCCCAGTCTTTCAATCCCACCATCTCCAGGTATTCCATAGCCATTAGGTTCCACTTTTTCCTTTTAATTCCCTGGTAATATAAAGGGAGTGCGACATTTTCTACCGCATTCTTAAAAGAGATAAGATTAAAAGACTGGAAAACAAAACCGATCATCCTGTTCCTGATCTCCGCCGCACGGCTTTCACTCAGATCGCGGATCAACTGGCCGTTTAAAGTGTAACTTCCGGTATCATACGTATCCAGTATACCTAAAATATTAAGTAGTGTAGATTTTCCTGAACCCGAGGCTCCCATAATAGAGACCATTTCTCCTTCATTAATGGTCAAATCAATTCCTTTTAGTACATGGAGAGGGGCTCCATTATAGTAAGTCTTATTGATTCCTTTTAGCTCAATCATGTGTATATTTTATATTGTATCTTTAACTATTAGACGCATTTTTTTTAGAAAAATAGGTTACAAAATGCCCCGGTTATTTCATATTTGATAGCAACAAATATAGGTTTCCTTATGATACCTTGTATCGCAAGGTACTAATTATTATAAAATATTAACAATTTATAGTGCAACAAATCTTGTTCAACTCAAGGTTTTAAGTCACAATCACTTCCTACAGCAACCAGAAATCAGTTTCTTTCGTATATTTGCAGTGTACAAAAACATAAAAGAATCAGTTTTTGTTTTTTAGCAAAAAATAAAATGGAACTTACCTACATTTATCATAGTGGTTTCGCAATAAGCGGAAGTAATTTTTCTATCCTGATAGATTATTTCAAAGATACAAATGCGCCTGCCAAAACCGGTTATGTAAAAGAAAAGTTACTTACTTCAGGAAAACCGTTGTATATTCTTTCCTCCCACTTCCACCCCGACCATTTCAATCAAAAGGTCCTAACATGGAAAGAAGAAAAAGAAAATATCCATTACATTTTCTCCAAAGATATACTTAAGAGGAAAAGAGCCCATAAAGAAGATGCGGTATACCTAAAAAAAGGCGATACATATCAGGATGACCAACTTAGAATTACCGCCTTTGGTTCAACCGATTGTGGTATCTCTTTTCTGATAGAAGCAGAAGGAAAAAAAATATTCCATGCCGGCGACCTGAACAACTGGCACTGGAAAGATGAGTCAACCCCGGAAGAGATAGACGAAGCCGAAAAAGCCTATTTACATGAGATAAAGGAGATTAAAAAAAATATCCGGGAAGTTACCCTGGCCATGTTTCCGGTAGATCCACGCTTAGGAAGTGATTTCATGAGGGGAGCTGAGCAATTTATAGATACCATTCAAACAGAGATATTTGTACCTATGCATTTTTGGGAACGTCCTGCCGAGGCAGCCGCTTTTGAAGCATATGCTACAGGGAAAGGGGTAAAATTTTGCCTGCTTTCCACATCTGGCCAACAATTAACATTCTAAATATTTAAACATATGAAAATAAAAAGCAAATTTGATCATTTCAATATTAACGTACTAGATCTGGATAAAAGTATTGAATTCTACAATAAAGCATTAGGACTAAAAGAAGCCCGTCGCAAAGTAGCCGATGACGGTTCTTTTATCCTGGTTTATCTCTCTGATGGTAGCAGCCCGTTCCTTTTGGAATTAACCTGGTTAAAAGATAAAACAGAAGCTTATGAGCTGGGAGATAATGAAAGCCATCTATGCTTCCATGTAGCAGGCGATTATGAAGAGGTACGCAAATACCATAAAGAGATGGGATGTGTTTGCTATGAAAATACATCTATGGGGTTATATTTTATCAATGATCCGGACGATTACTGGATTGAAATCTTACCGGCTCTTTAATACTTAAAAGATTAAATTCAACGCTGTATTAAAGCACATTAACCGTTCCCCGCGCAGGCGGGGATCGCATTAGAACAGACAGCATTCTTTTGTTTTTATAAAGGAAATGGACAGTTGTGGTGCGATCCCCGCCTGCGCGGGGAACAAACCTTTTTGCCGTATGTCTTTCCGTTTAGTTAACTATACCGCTGGTTCTGTTTGATAAATTAACACTTTTTTTTGAATGAAAAGTATTGATACTTCTCATATTCCTGTTATATTTGCTACCCGGAAATCATTATTAATCCTAAATATAAAATCATGGAGAAACCTTATGTAGTAGGTATCGACATAGGTGGTACTAATACTGTTTTTGGCGTAGTTGACGCCAGAGGTACTATCTTGTACGGCGGTTCTATCAAGACCGGAAAATACGCTGACATTAACGATTATGTAGACGAACTCGGAAAAGCATTACAAATTGTTATCGATCAGGCTGGTGGTTCTGACAAAATTAAAGGAATTGGTGTAGGAGCTCCCAATGGAAACTTTTTCAATGGTTGTATCGAATTTGCACCGAATTTACCATGGAAAGGCAAAATTCCTTTGGCTCAATTGATCAGTGAAAAACTTGGAGGTATCCCTGTTGCATTAACCAATGATGCAAATGCCGCAGCAATCGGTGAGATGACTTACGGTGCTGCACGCGGTTTGAAAGACTTTATTGTTATCACACTGGGAACAGGCGTAGGTAGTGGTATCGTTATCGGCGGTAACCTGGTATATGGCCACGATGGGTTTGCCGGTGAGCTGGGACACGTAATTGTACGCCGTAACAACGGACGTATCTGCGGTTGCGGCCGCCATGGCTGTCTGGAAACATATGCATCAGCTACCGGTGTAGCACGCACAGCCCGTGAATACCTGGAGATCCGTAAAGAGGATAGTGTATTACGCGATCTGGACCCGGATGAAATTACTTCTAAGGATGTATACGACGCTGCTATGAAAAACGACAAGATCGCTCTTGAAATTTTCGAAGCAACCGGAGCTATCCTAGGTGAAGCATTTGCCGATTTCGTAGCATTCTCCAGCCCTGAAGCAATCATCGTATTCGGTGGGCTGGCAAAAGCCGGCGACCTGATTATGAACCCGATTAAACAGGCAATGGATAAGAATATGCTGAAAGTATTCGAAGGCAAAACAAAAGTGATCTTCTCTCAACTGAAAGAAGGCGATGCTGCTGTACTGGGAGCAAGTGCTTTAGGTTGGGAAGTAAAAGAATAAGCAGATCCAATATTAATAATTATTGCAAAGAGGGTAGCTATCCGGTTACCCTCTTTATTTTATACTTCCATTATGGAACATCCCCTGCATCAATTTATTTACTGTCCGGTTTGCGGCAATAAAAGCTTTGAAGAACGGAATGAAAAAGCGAAACAATGTACCTGTTGCAACTTTGTTTATTACTTCAACCCCTCAGCCGCCGTAGCCTGTTTCCTAAAAAATACAAAGGGTGAATTACTGCTTGTCCACCGTGGGAAAGAGCCCGCCAAAGGAACATTGGACCTTCCGGGAGGTTTTATCGACATGCACGAATCAGCAGAAGAGGCTATCGTGCGCGAAATTACAGAGGAGACCGGTGTCCGCATTAACTCCTCCAAATACCTCTTTTCCCTTCCAAACATCTACCCCTACTGTAATTTTGATGTGCATACAGTAGATATATTTTTCGAATGCCAGACAGACAGCTTCGAGGAGGCCCAACCGGCCGATGATGCTGCTGCCATTATAATACTGGCTCCCGGAGAATTAAACCCCGATGATTTCGGACTAGCTTCTATCCGTAAAGCGGTTACTATTTACACCTCTCAGTCTTTTTAACGGTCTGATTACCTGAAATCACAGATTATTCTTTATATTTGCGGAACAGAACCCGGTATTACCTGGAAATATACACTGTTTACCCCGGTAATATCCTCAAATAAAGCAAAGGAGTAATGAAGAAAATACTTGTTCCGTTGTGCCTGGTAATTGGAAGTCATATCGTAACCGGGCAGCGTTCCTATCAATTTAATACACTGGAAAAACTTTTTATTGAAGGCAAAGAGATGTTTGATCTCCGGAACTATCCCGGCTGCACCGACAAACTGGAAGTATACAAACAACAGGCTAAGGATGCAGACCTGATACAGGAGGCAAACTACATGCTTGTTTGCGCCGCTTACTACCAGGGAAAACCCGAAGCAGCGGAAGTACTTGAGAAGTATCTGGCCTCCTACAGGGACTCCCGCCATTCCCATGAAATTAATTTCCTGATCGGATCGGTATATTTTGCCAATGAAGATTACCAGGAAGCAGTCCGTTATTTTAACGAATCAGATATAGATTTGCTAAGTGCAACCCAACAGGAAGAGTATACCTTCAGGCTGGCCTATTCATTGCTACAAAACGGAGAGCCCGAAAAAGCACAGGCCTATTTTGCCCGCATAGCACAGATCGGAACTACCTATAGGCAAGCCGCTTCTTACTATGTTGCTTATATCGATTATGCTACCGGGCAATACAATAAAGCATTACTCGAATTTAACGAGCTAAAGCAAAATACTGAATTCAGGGAACAATCCCTCTATTATATTACCCAGATTTATTTTATACAGAATAAATTTGACGAGGTAATAAAAGAAGGTGAAGGCCTGCTTGCTAACTATCCTGACAGCGACAACAATACGGAGCTGTACCGTATCGTAGGTAACTCCTACTACCAACAGGGTAATGAAGATAAGGCTATCGACATGTTAAGCCAATATGTTGCTTCAACTTCCAGCCCGTTACGTAGCGACCTTTATATATTAGGTGTTAGCTACTATAATAAAGGAAGATACAACGAAGCCATACAATCGCTGGGGGGCACTGTACGTGAAAACGATGCTCTCAGCCAGAATGCCTACCTGTATCTAGGCCAGAGCTACCTGAAACTCGGAGACAAAAACAATGCCCGTATGGCATTCGAAGCCGCAGCCACATCTGCGTTCGACAGGCAGGTACAGGAAGTAGCCCTGTACAATTATGCTTTATTGATCTACGAAACTTCATTTACCGGCTTCGGAGAATCCGTTACTATATTTGAGAATTTCCTCAACGATTTTCCCAACTCGCAATATGCCGATAAGGTAAACGACTACCTGGTAGAGGTATATCTTACTACCCGTAATTACACAGCCGCATTAAAATCTATTGATAAGATCAAACGGCCCAGCACCAAAATACTGGAAGCAAAACAGAATATCCTGTTCCAATTGGGTACACAGTCATTTGCCAACACCCGCATGGAGGAAGCTATCAACTATTTCAGCCAATCCATAGCGATGGGTTCATACAATCCGGAAGCCCGTAACGATGCCTATTTCTGGCGCGGAGAATCTTATTACAGAAAAGGCGCTTACGGCAAAGCGATTTCCGACTTCCGGACTTACCAGAACAATACCCGCCAGCGCAATACCGAGATGTATGCCCTTTCCTTCTATAACCTGGGATACAGCTATTTCAAACAAAAAAAATATAACGAATCACTTACCCGTTTTCGCCAATACATTGATCTGGAAAAAGACCAATCGTCAGCCGCCTATGCAGACGCTTACAACCGTATTGGCGACTGCCTGTTCAACAACCGCCAGTTTGCCCAGGCAGAAGAGAATTATGCACGGGCAGCACAGCTACGACCTGCCGCCGGCGACTATGCAGTCTACCAGAAGGGATTCCTGATGGGACTACAGAAAAACTACCGGGGAAAGATCGCAACCATGGACCAGCTAATCAACGATTATCCGGAGTCTCCTTATGTCAGTGATGCCTTACTGGAAAAAGGACGTACCTATGTACTATTGGAAAATAGCCAGGCAGCAGCAGAAACATTCGAACAGTTAATGCACCGCTTCCCGCAAACCAGCCAGGCACGTAAAGCCGGTGTACAATTAGGCCTACTTTACTTCAATAATAACCAACCGGAAAAAGCAGCCGAAGCTTATAAAAAAGTGATCAGCAATTATCCGGGCAGCGAAGAGGCACGCGTAGCACTACAAGACCTCAAGTCGGTATATATCGACCTGAACGATATCAATGCCTATGCAAATTATATGAACTCATTGGGCGGCAGCGTCAGGATAGATATCAACGAACAGGATTCGCTTACCTACATTGCAGCAGAAAAACTCTTTATGCGTGGAGATAACGATGCAGCCCGGCATAGCCTGGTTAATTATCTCCAGAGTTTCCCACAGGGAGCTTTCAGTGTAAATGCCAATTATTATCTGGCAGCGATTGCCTTCAACCAGAAAGAATATGCTGATGCCAAACGTTTATACAGTAACGTAATTGACAACGGCGATATTAAATTCCTCGAAGAAGCAGTAGCCCGTAAAGCCGAAATCGAATACTTCGAACAGGATTATACCAGTGCACTCGCAACCTTCAAACAGCTTAGGGGAATAGCAGAAAATCCTGAAAATAAAGAAGCTGCCCGCTTAGGTATCCTTCGCACCGCACAGGCTACCAACCAACCCAATGATGCCTTAAGTGCAGCCGATGAGTTACTGAAAAATCCGAAACTCTCACCCGAGGTTAGTACAGAAGCCCATTATGCCCGGGCTCAAGCTTATATCAGCCTGGGCCAGCCTAACCGGGCTTTACCCGACCTGATAGTAATCAGCAAAGATACCCGCACTGAACATGGAGCAGAGGCTAAATATTTACTGGCACAACTCTATTTCGATACGAATGAAACTGATAAAGCTGAAAAAGAACTGATGAACTTTATCGAAAACGGAACCCCACACCAATACTGGCTGGCAAGAGGATTCATTCTATTGGCCGATATCTATATCAGCCAGCAGGACGACTTCCAGGCACGCCAATACCTGACCAGCCTGCAAAACAATCACAAAGGCAACGATGATATCGCAGGAATGATTAAAGACAGATTGGGTAAACTAAACAAATAATCAGGAACGATGGAAAGAAACTATTCAACATATACAAGAAAAAGTTTATACATGGCCGCTCTGCTGGGTTGTTCCCTGCTGGCTGTGGCACAGGAGAACAATACAAACGACCCTGACCTCAACCGGGAGTTGACACTCGAGCGCGAATACGATCCTTCCGTACAGGATGCCAGCAAAGTAAACACCCTTCCGGAAGTAAAAGAACCGGAAGTAAACAAGCGGCCGATCGATTATGCAGGCTATGTAGCACCTGCCCACCCGGATAAGGAGATCACCCTGTTACCATCCGGAAAGATCATGACCGATATCCAATATAACAAACGCCGGGGCTACTTCAACTTTGCAGGCGGAACCTATCTCAACCTGAATAGTGACCTAGGATATCATATCCTGGATACGGAAAAGGATAAACTGAACTTTTTTGTTTCTCACCGCTCTACCAATGGGAATGTTAAATACCTACTGAACGACGAGAAGGTAAAAGCAAAGTTAAACGATAACCTGGCCGGCATTAATTTCCGCCATGAGTTCGACCGGATGGCACTGAAAGTGGGAGCTAAGTATGGATATACATCTTTCAACTACTATGGTCAGCCGGTAACTTCACTCGAATCTCCTTATTTTGGACTTCAGTCTTCTATTTCCATCCCTGACTCACTGGATACAAGCACTAACCAGGTAAATCAAACTATTAAAATCCATGCCGGTATAGAATCCGGAAAGGAGGCACAGGTTGGATACCTGTTAGATATTGATTTCACAAATTTCTCTCAGAAATATGGTCCGGGAATCAATTACGATGGCATTAAAGAAAACAACTTCGGATTGAAAGGGGGTATGTTTGCCAACTTCAGTGACGACAACCAGCAAGTAGGAGTAGCCGGACTTCTCAACTACTACAACTATAGTACACCGGATATATTCAGCGATTTCTTCGAAAATTATGCCGAGATCACTATTACCCCCTACTACCGCATAAAGGGCGACACATGGAAGGTGCAGCTTGGATTGAATGCCATGCTTATTACCGGCGATCAAAGCAAATTTTTTGTATCTCCCAACATTACTGCGAATGCAGAAGTTGCCGAAAAAACGGTCCTTTACCTGAATGCAGATGGTAAAATTGAATCAAACAGTGCAGAGCACTTGGCACAACTGAACCGGTATTACAACCCCATGGCACAGGTAGCCGCTTCCCGTACCTGGTTAGACGCTACTGTGGGTCTGAAAAGCGGAGTAGGTCTCGGCTTCTGGTTCAACCTGTTTGCCGGTTATAAGATAACCGATAATGACGTATTCTTTTATCAGTCGTTACCCCATTATAATCACAAAGATGTGATTTGGGGAAATGTAAGTGAAGCTGCTATCGTTAACTCTAAACTTTTCCGGGCAGGTCTCGAACTGAAATACCAATACCAGAAACTCTTCGATTTCTTTGTAAAAGGAGTATATAATAACTGGAATGTAGAAGATGACTATAAAGCATATGGAAAACCAAAAGTAGAATTTGGAGCCGGAGTAACTGTTAAACCTATCGATCCCTTTAGTTTCACCATAGATTATCAACTGGCTACCGACCGGTATACGACTGTGTTACCCTATCAGGAAATCAAGATGGACAACATAAGCGAACTTAATATTACCGGAAGTTATGCCTTTAACGACATCTTCGGTGCTTATGTAAAACTAAACAATGTGCTCTTCCAAAAATATGAATTACTATACGGTTATCCTTGCCAGGGCTTTAACTTTATGGTAGGAGTAAATATTAACTTCTAAGAAAGTTGTAAAAAGATCGAACACGAAGACACAGAGACACGGAGATAATTTTATTAACTAAAAATAAAACTTCGTGTCTCTGTGTCTTCGTGTTTATTTTTAATTTCTTTATAAGACATTTCTAATTATATGCAAGGCATCAAAAACCTGACCGAAGGTTCTATCAAGCGCCAGCTATTCAACCTGGCTCTCCCCATCATGGGTACCTCATTTATCCAGATAGCTTACAGCATTACCGATATGGCATGGGTAGGCCGTCTGGGTAGCGAAGCGGTAGCGGCCATCGGAGCTGTGGGAATACTTACCTGGATAACAACCTCTATTGCCTACCTGAATAAGGTTGGTTCGGAGGTAAGTGTAGGGCAAAGTATCGGAGCCGGAAACTTAAAAGATGCCCGCCGGTTTGCCTCCCACAACCTTACCATCTCCCTGCTTCTCTCCCTTTACTGGGGCTTGCTTTTATTTATCTTTGCCAGTCCGGTTATAGCTATTTATAAACTGGATGCGCAGATTGCGACTAAAGCGATGGAATACCTGCGGATCGTTGCTACCGGATTTCCTTTTATATTCCTATCAGCCTCTTTTACCGGTATCCATAACGCCGCCGGGCAAAGTAAAATACCCTTTTATATCAGTGGGACAGGCTTGCTGCTAAATATGCTGCTCGACCCTTTATTCATTTTTGGGTTTAATATGGGAACTGCCGGCGCAGCCTGGGCTACCTGGCTATCGCAGGCAACTGTTTGTGGCTTATTTGTATATCAGCTAAAATACAGAAGTAACTTATTAGGGGTTTCTCTTTTTTCTGCCGGTTGAAAGGAGCTTATTCGAAAAGGGTGATTCAACTGGGATTGTCGGTTGCCCTGCTAAATGCTTTATTCGCAGTTATCAATTTATTAATGGGGCGGCAAGCTTCTCTACATGGCGGGCATATCGGCCTGATGACCTTAACTGCCGGCGGCCAACTCGAAGCAATTGCCTGGAACACCTCCCAGGGATTCAGTACGGCACTCAGTGCATTTGTTGCGCAGAATTTTGCAGCCGGTAAAAAAGACCGTGTACTTAAAGCCTACTACTCCACCTTACAGATGACCACTATATTGGGAATATTTTGCACCCTCTTATTTGTTTTTTGGGGAAGCGAAGTATTCTCAGTGATCGTACCCGAACGGGAAGCCTACCTGGCTGGTGGTACTTTTCTGCGTATCGATGGTTATTCTATGCTTTTTATGATGCTGGAAATTACTTTGCAGGGCGTATTCTATGGGACAGGACGTACCCTGCCTCCGGCCATTATCAGTATCTCCTTCAACAGCCTCCGCATCCCGCTGGCTATCCTGTTGGCCAATATGGGTATGGGAATCGACGGCGTATGGTGGGCAATCAGTATTACCAGTATGCTGAAAGGGGTGGCAGCTTTTATCTGGTTCCGGATGATCCAGCACAAGGTATTGTAAGCAAGAACCGGCAAAGAAAATTCTTTTTATACTGGCAACGACCGTCCCATTTTGTAAACCCAATTAGTAAATACACGCCGTAAAAAGGGTTGTGGGTTTTCTTCAAACACCAGATCTTCACGGAATTCACGGGCAATCAGCCAGTCTGCCTGTTTTACCCAATGGCGGAAGTCCTGATGATTTATTTTCTTTTCGGCCAGTTCCCGTAATTTATTCAATTCAAACCGGCTTCCTATAATCCCGGCACCAATCCGGCAGGCATCAAAAGCATTACATGCCTGCTCGATATGCACAGGAACCATCAGCACCGGTTTATTCAGGTACATCGCTTCGCAGACCGATTCAAAACCGGCAGTCGTAGCATAGGCACTGGCACCGGCCATATACTGGATAAACGAAATATCATCCAGTTGATGGAAATGCAGGTTAGGCGTAATCTCTGTTACCGGCTCTGCCTCCTTTTTGTCCCAGAAGAAATGCAGTTTAACCGCCGGATTATCTTTGTGCCAGTCGTATATTTCCTGAAAGTAACCGCTATTTAATATATATCCATGTAAATAACCATTATCAGCAGATTCACATTCCAGAACCTCTTTCCTTAACAAAGGGGGAACTGCGATAAGCGTCTGTTTAGGATGTTCCCTCATTTTACGGAAGGAAAGAGTCAGCTTTTTAGCAGCTCCCAATGCTGTTAAACGGGTAAAGAATTTGAGGGAGGCAACGGAGAGCGGATGGATATCCGGAAACTTAAAATCGGGGTGTAAGAAAAGATATTGATGAGCAATACATATCATTTTGGCCTGAGGACGGCAGCATAAATAGGTTACCCCCGAAAGTAACTCATAAAAATTAACCACTACCTCGGCTTCAGTCTCCCGGATCATCCGGTTGATATAAAACACACTATGCAGATATTTATGGAAACGGAGCAGATTATAGGTAATACTTTTTAGCAGATGTACCTGGCGATTCTGCGGGGAAGGTAAGAAGTTCGGACTTTCAAAAGTATGAACCAGCACAGCTATTTTATCCGTAAAAAAAAGAGGGTAACCGCCGGGAAGGGCTTTTACCTACCAACGCTGCCACGATTTCATGTCCTTCAGCTGTTAGCTGGCGGGAAAGGGCAAGTGCCTGGGTTAAATGCCCTCTTCCTTCTCCCTGTATAATAAATAATAATTTCATAGGTTATCCGGTAATAGATTGCAGTTATAATTTCTTACATCCAATTTATCAATAGGCTGGTAAACAAAGAAATTAAACCGTTATTACATAGTAATAACATTTCCTTGAAGATCGTTTGTCACCTCTCTGATCCATAGCAACCCATCTCTCTATTGATAAACATATAGTACATGGAATTAGTTCGGTAATCTCTATTTACTAACAGAATTTCATTACATTTGTAACAAACACAAATCTTTAAATCAGAGACTATTACCATGGATAAAAAATTAAACCCGGAAACGCTTTGCGTGCAGGCCGGATGGATACCTAAAAAAGGGGAACCCCGTGTGCTTCCGATCTATCAAAGTACAACTTTTAAATATGAAACCAGCGAGCAGATGGCTAAACTGTTCGACCTCGAAAAGAGTGGTTACTTCTATACCCGTTTACAAAATCCTACCAACGATGCAGTTGCCGTTAAAATAGCCGCACTGGAAGGCGGTGTAGCCGCCATGCTTACCTCTTCGGGATAGGCGGCAAGCTTTTTTGCCTTTTTCAATATCTGCGGAGCAGGCGACCATATAGTAAGTGCTTCCAGCATCTACGGCGGAACCTATAACCTGCTGGCTGTTACAATGAAAAAATTAGGTATTGAATGTACATTCGTCGACCAGGATGCCCCCGAAGAAGAAATAATCAAAGCATTCCGTCCAAATACCAAATTATTGTTTGGCGAAACCATCTCCAACTCGGGCGTAATGGTACTGGATATTGAAAATTTGCCCGGATTGCCCACGGACAAGGCGTTCCATTCATCATTGATAATACTTTTGCTACCCCTATTAATTGCCGTCCTTTTGAATGGGGAGCCGATATTGTAACTCACTCTACCACTAAATATATGGACGGGCATGCAACCAGCGTTGGCAGCTGTATTGTGGATAGCGGCAATTTCAACTGGCAGGCATATGCTGATAAATACCCGGGATTGTGTGAACCCGATCCCTCTTATCATGGCCTTACCTATACCGAGACATTTGGTAAAAGGGCTTTCATTACCAAAGCTACCAGCCAGTTAATGCGCGACCTGGGAGCTATCCAGTCGCCCCAGAATGCATTTCTACTGAATATCGGGTTGGAAACGCTGTACCTGCGTGTGGCGCAACACTGTGAAAATGCACTTACAGTAGCCCGCTGGCTGCAACAAAATGAAAAAGTAGCCTGGGTAAACTACCCGGAACTGCCAGATAACAAATACTACGGGCTTGCCAAAAAATACCTGCCAAAAGGTTCATGTGGTGTATTATCGTTCGGACTTAAAGGAGGCCGGGAGGTAGCCATACGTTTCATGGACAACTTACAACTGGCAGCTATCGTAACCCATGTAGCCGATGCGCATACCTCCGTATTACATCCGGCCAGCCATACCCACCGCCAGCTATCTGACGAACAACTGATTGAAGCAGGGGTAGCACCGGATCTGATCCGCTTGTCGGTTGGTATAGAGAATGTAGAGGATATTATTGCAGATTTGGAACAGGCGCTGAATAAATAATAAACCACACTCAAAAACTTTCCTGAAAGTAATCACGCCGAAGAGGATTCGGCTAAGACTGACCTATAATTCTCGCCGAAGAGGATCTCCTGACCAGTGGTGGTCGGAAGATCGTTAGAGTGCTGTAAGCACGGGATAATCCAGCCCAGTACGCAGTGCTGGGAGGTGGTTAATATTGAATTTTTTGAGTCCTGAAAGGACGGCATAATAGAAATTTGATCCTATATATATTTTTATGCCGTGCCTACAGCACTCCGGGTATCATTTGATTCCTACTACCCAGGACTTTATCCTGGGCTAGAATATGTCATCCCTTCGGGACTTAAAAAATCTTCCGACCATCACTGGATATTACCCGTGGTTATTTACATTTAACCTCGTTGGGGTTATTGGCTTACAATTGATAGCTTTATCCAGGAATAAACAGACTTTTGGAATACCTCTCTTAAAAAACAAATAAGTTTTATAGTACAAAGTTGATTGGTCGTAAGAACTAATCACAGTTTTTGTACGCATTTAATGTAAATGGTCTTATTATCTAACTAAAAATATATATAGAGCTAACTGATTACACCCGGGTGTAATAAAAGTTACACCTAGGTATAATACTTATTACAGCTTGGTGTAATACTTATTTCACCCGGGTGTAATCGGTTAGTACAGCAAGTCAATAAACTTAGTATAACTAATGGTAAAAGTTAGACTTGAGAAAGGAAGGTATTAGTTCTTAGGATGTTCACGAAGATTATATATAATACAGCCAATAAATCTTCTGAGTTGCCAAAATGTTTATCTATTTTTGCAACCTGTAACAACACGACTTAACATCCTATATGAATATGCATTCACTGCCCAAAAAAGCGAAGAAGGTAGAAAAAGAGACAAAAGCATTTTTTAAATCAATAAAGAAAAACCGGCTACGGATGTTGGATGATACGATCCACGCACTACATGAAGAGGTTTCCGACGAAATAGATTGCCTTCACTGTGCTAATTGCTGCCGCAGCCTGGGTCCCCGTATCACCGACAGGGATATAGAAAAAATGTCAGGGGCTTTGCGGTTAAAGCCCCAGGAGGTCGTAAACCGTTACCTGCGTATTGATGAAGACAACGATTATGTATTCAAAGAGATGCCCTGCCCGTTTCTGGGCAGTGATAATTATTGCAGTATTTATGAAGACCGGCCTAAAGCCTGCCGGGAATATCCACACACAGACAGGAAGAAATTCTTCCAGATCCATGCCCTTACTATAAAGAATGCGGAAACCTGTCCTGCCGTATATGAGATATTGGAAAGACTCAAAAAGGAACTTTAACCGGCAGGGCGGCCTATATTAAAATGTATACGACATACCCACACCTATACTTTCAGCCTGTGCTACCGGAGCTATCACAAAAGTTTTCTTTGTATCTTTCAGTCCCATCATATTTTTAAATACGGGTAATAAAAGATAACCGACTTCCGCGCTTAAGATCCCAATACCCGCTCCGGCCATTACATCACTTAACCAATGGCAGTTATTCAATACCCTGAACACACCCGTTGAAGTGGCGGCAGCATATCCGGCCACACCAATCCACATAGATTCATCTTTATACTCCCTAAAAAGAATATGGGCACCGGTAAAAGCAGTAGCCGTATGTCCGGAGGGGAAAGAGTTGCGGGCTGAATGATCAGGGCGGGTCACGTTTACCGTACTTTTCAGGCCGTGTACGGTTCCGGCCATCAACAGATGGGAAGTTGCCATCACAATAGTACGGTCGCGAAAAGAATGTTTTGCTTTCAGAGGCGTACACAAGTCTAATCCATATACAGCTACGGCAGGCATAAACTGGATAAAATCGTCAAAATGTATCCGTTCCTGGCCGGAAGCTATTACCTGGTCGCGAATGGAATGATCCAGTTCCCTTACAGGGGGGTAAAGCAAAACTCAAAACTCCATAAGTAATTAAAGAGGCAGGAATAGCATACCGATAATAAGCCGGGATTTTCGGATTTTTTCTGTTTCATCAATCCGGCAGCAGGTTGCCTGTAACTTTTCTCATACGGGGCATCCTGACCGGCAGGATTATATATCCTTTCCGGGTCAAAGAGACTGCCATCTTTCCACAAATAAAGGGAGTCGGCCGGTGAAACGGGAACTTGTTTTTGTTTCGTCTTTTTCTCAATTTCCTGAGCCAGTAATCCGGGAGAGTAACAAACCAGAAGCATTACAATAAGAATGTTGTTTTTCATCAGGTACTAAATGTTTGAAATAGGTAACAAACAATTAGATTACAATCATATATACAACGCCTGCAATTTCTTATTATTATACCATAACCCAGCCGGACAGGTTTATCTTTAATTTTTCCGGGTTATCGATAAAACACACCTTTTAAAGTTTACTGGGTAGAGAGGAATAAGAAAATTAAGCGGTTGTAAGAACCTAAAAAAGAATCCTTAGAAAAGGCATCCGGCCAGGATACTTGTTTTATATTAATTCTTTTTTAGCTTTTTTATTTCCAATGCTCAAATTATATCTGTTAGAGATAAGCCGGGAAGTTAATAGACTAAAGGATGGGAAATAGTAGATAAAAGCTTATTTCAGGTATACATACCTGAAATAAAACCCTCCCTATAAAATGCAAAATAGAAATCTCAAAGAATTATTTATTTGTCATAGCCGGTATCCCCGTCAAATCCTGTAAGGATAGAATGACCTGGGAGACTGATCAAAAAGTAGAAGTAGTTCCCCGACCTGATTGCAGGGCTATTAAATTCTCTTCCCTTTAGTCCTGCAAGGACGGCTTATCCTAGCCCGGTATGCAGTGCCGGGTGGTTGATAGGAGTCTTTTTTTTGAGTGCTGTAAGCACGATATAAATATACATAAGCTCAATTTTATTATGTCGTGCTTATAGCACTCCCACATCATTGTATTCCTAACTACCCAGGGCTAGTGCCCTGGGCTAGGATAGGCCGTCCTTGCAAGACTAAAGGGGGAGAATTTAATAGCCCTACGACCTGACCGGGGATCGCATTAACACAAACTTTTTTCTTTTTTAAGTGAAATAACTGGTTCTTATGCGATCCCCAATCAAGTTGGGGAACAATCAGGGTTTATAGGATAACCGGAATACTAATTGTAAATCCAGGAGGATACCCAACCATGTTCGCAAATTTTTTATGCCCCGTTTGGGGCTTTTATATCCCAGACCCGGTAACGCCCGGGTCATAAGGCCCTATGAGGTTGCGGGCCAGAGGCCCCATATAGTAATTAGGCAAATTGGAACTTTGCTTTTATTTATACTGCACCTACGGTACGCAAATACACAGTCGCCAACAAAGCCCGGGTGTTACCCGGGCCTGGGATATACCAGGCCTACGGCCTGCAAAAAATCTTCCAAACATACCAGAGTCTTATCCTGGGCTAAGACAAGATATCCACGGGCTAAGGCCGACCTAAAGTGCAGGATAAACCCCTTCCCTGGGCAAAGATTAATCTCTTATTTCGTGTTCTGTTTTTATGGAGAACTCCTCCTCTGCCACTTATAATCAATTACAACTTACTCTTTAAACAGCCTCAATAAAAAAGGGTATCTTCCGGAAAAGATACCCTTCTGCTATAAAGAATGTGTTTATTAAAAAAGTTATTAATCTTCTGCCTGCGAAGCTTCGTATTCTTTGAGTAGTTTTTCCTGTACATCTGATGGAACCAGCTCATAAGAAGCAAACTTCATGGTAAAGGAGGCACGGCCTCCGGTTAGTGAACTTAATGAGGTTGAATAGTTAGCCATCTCTTTCAAAGGTACTTTTGCCAGTAACTTTTCATATCCTTTTTCACTGCTCATACCCATGATCATGGCCCGGCGTCCCTGCAGGTCGCCCATTACATCGCCCAGGTAATCACCCGGTACAGATACTTCCACGTCGTATACAGGCTCGAGGATTTTGGGATTAGCTTCTTTAAAGGCAGTACTGAACGCGTTACGTCCGGCAAGCATAAAGGAGATTTCATTACTGTCTACCGGGTGCATTTTTCCGTCGTACACAATCACACGTACATCACGGGCATATGAACCGGTCAGTGGCCCCTGCTCCATACGCGCCATAATTCCTTTCAGGATAGCAGGCAGGAAGCGGGTATCGATAGCACCACCCACAATACTGTTAACAAATACAACCTTGCCACCCCAGTTGAGATCTATTATTTGAGTATCACGTACGTTTACTTTATACTCCTGTCCGCCGAAACGGTAGGTATCCGGAGCAGGCATACCTTCATAATAAGGTTCAACAATCATATGTACCTCACCAAACTGGCCGGCACCACCCGATTGTTTTTTATGGCGGTAATCGGTACGGGATGCTTTTGTTATGGTTTCGCGATAAGGAATCTTAGGCTCGAGATATTCAATAGCCAGTTTGTCGTTATTTTCAATACGCCATTTCAGGGTGCGCAGGTGGAACTCACCCTGGCCGGAAATAATCGTTTGTTTTAGTTCTTTAGATTGCTCAATCAACCAGGTTGGATCTTCCTCATGCATACGGGTAAGGATCTCACTTAGTTTCTCCGCATCCAACTCATTCACCGGACGGATGGCACGGCGGTACTTCGGATCAGGATATTTGATAAAGTCAAACTTATAATCGCATCCTTTCCCATTCAGCGTATTACCCCAGCGTACATCTTTCAGTTTTACGGTAGCTCCGATATCACCAGCTACCATTTCAGGTACGGCAGTACGGGTTTGCCCGGCTACTACAAACAATTGTGCCAGGCGCTCTTTCGAACCACGGTCGGCATTCAGCAGGTCATCCCCTTCCTTTACTTTTCCTGATATTACTTTGAAGTAGGAAACCTGTCCAATATAGGGTTCGATCGTTGTTTTAAAGAAGAACAGGCTGGTAGGGCTATTCGGATCGGGAGTAACCTCTTCGCCGCTGGTGGTTACCGGGCGAGGCATTTTATCGGTACAGGGAACCACATTACCCAGGAATTCCAGCGTACGGCGCACACACATATCGCGGGCAGCACATACACAGAACACCGGGAACATACCCCGGTTTACCAATCCGGCACGGATACCGGCACGCATATCGTCTTTGGTAAGTGTTCCATCTTCGAAGAATTTTTCCATCAGGGCATCATCATTCTCGGCGGCTGCTTCCACCAATGCGCCATGCAGTTCCATGGCTTTATCCATCTGGTCTTCCGGGATATCTAATACTTCAGGTACACCACCTTCGGGTTTCCAGCGGTACATCTTCATTTTAAGCACGTCTACTACTGCATTAAACGAAGCACCACAGGTAATAGGATATTGGATAGGTACTACTTTGCTTCCGTATTGGTCTTTTAACTGCGCCAGTACGTTATCGTAATCGGCTTTATCATTATCAAGCTGGTTGACAACAAAAATAACCGGTTTATGGAATTGTTCTGTATACCGGAACTGGTTGATCGTTCCTACCTCTACACCATACTGTGCATTGAGCACCATCAGGGCTGTATCAGTCACGTTGAGGGCAGAAACCGCTCCCCCGATAAAGTCGTCAGAGCCGGGGCAATCGATAAAATTCAGTTTCCTGTCCTGCCATTCTACACTGAAAACGGTTGAAAATACAGAGTAACCATACTCTTTTTCAACCGGGAAATAGTCGCTTACAGTATTTCCTGCGTCTACTGTACCGCGGCGTTTTATAACTCCACCCTCGTAAAGCATTGCTTCAGCGAGAGTGGTTTTCCCAGAGCCCGAACTTCCCAGAATTGAGATGTTCTTAATTTCATCTGTTTGGTATACTTTCATACGATATAAAATTTAATTAAGTAAGTATGGAACTCAGCACTCTGTTTTATTCACGCCTATGGCGCAGATTGTGTTTTTCATGCTTCGTTTCATAATATCAGGTATTTTTTGTGTTTAACAATACTATCAGATACGTGTGATTGAATCACGAGGTCGCAAATTATAGATTTTTAAGTGGAAAAACAATTTAGGAAACAGTGTTTGAGAACAATGTTTTGTAACACTTTCGTAACTTTGTAGCCGGATCGACCGATATAAAAATGGCAGGTATTTATATTCATATTCCCTTTTGCGCCAAAAGATGTCTGTATTGCGACTTTTTTTCCACAACCGAATTAAAGCAAAAACCTGCTTATATAGAAGCGGTATGCCGGGAGCTTTTAGTAAGAAAAGATTACTTAGGGAACGAAACCGTTGAAACGGTCTACTTTGGCGGTGGTACTCCCTCACAGCTTACTACCGGCGAGTATAAGCAGCTACTGGATACCCTCGAACAGGTATACGGGCTGGCCGGCTGCCATGAATTAACGATCGAAGCCAACCCAGATGATATTACGCCGGCTTATTTACAGACATTGCGCTCGTTACCCATTAACCGGATCAGTATGGGTATCCAGAGTTTCAAAGACAGTGACCTGCACTTCCTGAACCGGCGCCATACGGCAGCACAGGCAATTCAGGCTGTAGCCAGTTGCAAAGAGGCGGGCTTAACTAATATAAGCATAGACCTGATGTACGGCCTGCCCGGCCAGACCCTGGCGGATTGGCAAAAAAATATAGATACTGCTATCCAACTAGACATTCCCCATTTATCGGCTTATCACCTGATCTACGAAGAGGGTACGCAATTGTATAAGCTTTTACAGGCAGGAAAAGTACATCCGGTAGATGAAGAGAACAGCCTGATGTTTTTCAAAATGCTTACCCGGCAACTAAAAAAGGCAGGGTATGAACATTACGAAATCTCCAATTTCGCCCGTCCGGGTTTTATATCCAACCATAACAGTTCGTACTGGAAAGGGGTGAAATATCTGGGGGTAGGCGCTTCCGCCCATTCGTATAATGGAATAAGCCGGCAATGGAATACTGCCTTACTATCCTGGTATATAGCCGGTATACAGACCGGTAAGCCGGTAATAGAGATAGAAGAATTAACCGGGCAGGAGAAATATAACGATTACATTATCACCCGTTTACGCACCATGTGGGGCATCGGTCTGGAAGAGCTTACAAGGCTGTTCGGAGAGAAAAAAGCAGCCTATTGCCTGCAACAGGCCAAACCCTACCTGGAACGGAAATTACTGCTCAGGAAGGGGGATACACTAGCTCTTTCGGAAGAAGGAATATTCCTTTCAGATGGGATCATGAGCGATCTTTTAATGGTCTGATTCTAACGAAACCTTGGGTTTGTACTACAAAATCAGCCTTTAAAAATACATTTTATGCACATTTTATAGATAATTGAGAAAAAATATTCTTGGAGATTTAAAACTATTCCATATATTTGCCCCAGACTAAATGAAGAAGCGCAAGTGCCATTTTTATATATCATATCAGGATGTAACGGTGCGGGAAAAACTACAGCCTCATACACGATTCTCCCAGAGATGCTTAAGTGTAAAGAGTTCGTTAATTCCGATGAGATAGCAAAAGGATTATCACCCTTCAATCCAGGCAGTATTGCAGTAGCCGTAGAGGCAGGTCGTATTATGCATAAACGCATTTACGAGTTGATGAATGCGGGAGAGACTTTTGCAATGGAGACTACGCTGGTAACCCGGTCGGGTGTCAAACTCATCCGGGATGCACAAAAAAAAGGATATTTTGTCACACTACTGTACTTCTGGCTCAATACGCCCGACCTGGCCGTCGAGCGTGTAAAAATGAGAGTTGCCGCAGGAGGGCACAATATCGAAGAGAACACTATACGCCGCCGTTATAAGGCAGGGATACGCAATTTGTTTGAACTGTATTTACCGGCAAGCGATTATTGGATGATCACAGACAACTCTTTGTCGCCGATGGAGGTAGTAGCCAAAGGTTTCAAAGATGAAAAAAAGGAAATTTACAACCCTGATATTTATAGAAAACTAGAACATCATGAATGAACAGGAAATAAGAGAATTTGAAGAAAACGTAGTTAAAGGAGCTAACATCGCTTTCCAACGTCTTGTTTCGGAAAAAAAGAAAGAAAATGGTGAATTGGTCTTTTCACGGAATGGATATGTATTCCGTGTAAAAGCTACTGAACTGGAAAAATATAATTTTTAATTTTTTTTAAGAGGTAAAAAAGGCGGGTGTCTGCATGGTCACCCGCCTTTTATTATATTTTTCTTTACAGAAGCTGGTTATTGAACCAGCTCCATTTCTTCCAACAGATAGCCGGCCCCGGCATATTTGTCTATCACAAATAATACATAACGTACATCTACAATGATACTTCTCTGGTAATCGGGCAGGTATTGTATATCTCCTCCTACCCCTTCCCAGTTGCGGTCGAAGTTGATTCCGATCAGTTCGCCGTTGGCATTCATTACCGGGCTGCCGGAGTTACCCCCTGTTGTATGAGTAGTAGCACAAAAATCAACCGGCATTTTACCGTTGCTCAACCCATATCTTCCAAAATCGTTGTTGGCATACAGCTCTTTCAGACGGGCTGGTACTACAAACTCCCAGTTATCGGGATCTTCTTTTTCCATTACACCGTCCAATGTTGTCTGGTATGCATATGTTACCGCATCCCGTGGATCGTATCCTTTTACCTGGCCATAGGTGAGCCGAAGCGTACGGTTGGCATCGGGGAAATTAGCACGGTTGCCGTACATGTTCAGCAAACCTTTCAGATAGGTACGATGGGCAATAGCATACCCGGCATCAAAACCTTTCAGCGATTCGGTAAGCGCTTTATTTTCCTGTTGTACCGAATGTGCAAATAAGAGCATCAGATCGTTTTCCAATGCTTTTGCCGTAGGTTTGGCAAGAAACTTATTAAAGTTGTCGTGGCTTCCAAAAATAGATTGCTCAAACAAATAGTCGACAAACGAATCTACATTTCCTTTAAACTGCTGGTCGATCACGCTGAAATAGGCAGGTTGCTTACCGGCCGGAACTAACCGGCGATACTCCTTAAGCATGATCTTTGCGATCTTCCGGTCTACCACAGGTGAATAGTTTTTATCGGCAAAAGCCTCATAAGCAGTAGTAAGTTGTGCTAACTGTTGTTGCTGTTCTTCTTTATCTCTGCCTTTCAGGGCTTCCACCAGGGTATCCACTTTTGTAGGAACCTTAGTGAATTCGATACTTCTTATAATAGCCTCATCCAGCATCCAGCTACGGAAACGCAGGTCTTTCCGGTCTGAAACTATCTGTTCCAGAGTTAGTAAAGCTTCCGGATAGGCTGTTTCACAATTTTTCTTCGACCAGGCGATTAGTTTTTCCTGTTCAGCTAGTTTAACCTTTTCGAGGTCATGTTTTTTAATAGCCCAGTTGCTACCGATGGCATTTTTATAGGCATTGGTAGAGCTGGCATATTTACTGGCATACTGGATACGCACGGCAGGATCGGCCAGCATCTCTTCCAGCATAGCCTGCTGGCGTAGTTCACGCATACTGATCCGTATTTCGTTATCGATATCCCGCCGTTCGGCCACCTCCCAGGAGGTATAGTATTTATTGGTACGGCCGGGGAAACCCATGATCATGGCAAAGTCATTGGGTTGTACACCGCCTATATTTATTTTAAACCAACGCTTCGGACGCAAAGGTACATTCGACTCCGAATAGGGAGCCGGTTCGCCATTTGCGTCGGCATATACCCGGAATATGGCAAAGTCGCCGGTATGACGGGGCCACATCCAGTTATCGGTATCGGCTCCGAATTTATCGATCGAGGAAGGGGGAGCCCCTACCAGGCGTACGTCCGAATAGATCTTTTTAGTAAACATATAATATTGGTTACCTCCATAAAAGTCTTTTATCTCTACGGCGATAGCTGGATGATCACTGAGGTATTTTTCGCCTACCCGCTTGCGGGCCAGTTCGTTGAGGTATTTAGCCGAGACGAAATCCACATTGTCTGGGTCATTATTCCCGGCCAGTGCAGCCAGTACATAGTCGGTCACATCTTCTATCTTCTCGATAAAAGTAACCGTAAGGCCCGGATTGGGCAATTCCTTATCTCGTGAAGCAGCCCAGAAGCCCTCGGTCAGGTAATCGTGTTTAAGGGTACTGTGTTGCTGGATCTGGCCGTAACCACAGTGGTGGTTGGTGAAAACAAGGCCTTCAGGTGAAACGATCTCGCCGGTACAGCCTCCGCCAAAGATCACCACAGCATCTTTCAGCGACGAGGAATCGGGATTATAAATATCGTAATCCTGCAATTTCAGGCCTAACGCCTGCATCTCTGCAAACCGTTGCTCTTTGATCAGTGGCAAAAGCCACATGCCTTCATCAGCCTGGGCAGGCAATAATAAAGCGGCTGCCGCTAACGATAGTAAAAATTTCTTCATGGCATTTAATTTAATTAGTTTGTTTTTCTGATTCACTCCATTGGTTGTAGGGACGTTTGGAAAGCATGGAGTTGTAATATTTCCGGTCGCCTGTAACCTCTTGACCCAGCCATCCGGGCAACTGGACCTGTTCGTCGGCCGAAGCCAGCTCGATCTCGGCCGTGACCAGCCCCTCATTCACTCCGTGGAAAACATCTACCTCCCAAAGATGGCCTTCCACCGGCACCTCATACCGGACTTTATCAATTATTCCCGGCTCACATAGCCTGATAAGCTCTTCCGCATCTACAACGGGGATAGGGTATTCAAATTCAGCCCGGCACAATCCGGCAGTATCCGATATTCCTTTAATGGTAATAAACCCATCCCGGTCACTGATCCGGATACGTACTGTCCGTTCCGGTTGAGAGGAAATATATCCCTGTACAATATGACGAGAGCAGATCACCTCTGCTTTAAAATCTCCTTTTACCAGGAATTTCCTTTCAATCTCAATTGCCATAACCAACCCCGTTCCGTTTATTTGATAGTTACCATAGTTGCACCAAAACCGTATTTACGGAAAGAGGCATCCTGGTGATAATACTGTTTGTAACGGGTTTTTAGTTCTTTTTCAATAGCCTTCCTCAATACTCCATCGCCTTTTCCATGGATAAAGACAATTTTCTGTCCTTTATTGCCTGCATATTGTTCCAGCACTTCATGGAATTTATCGAGTTGGTAGGTAAGCATATCAGCGTTACTCAGTCCGTTTGTATTATCCAGCAATTCATGGATATGCAGGTCTACTTCCAGGATAGGAGAGGCCGGTTTCTTTTTAGGGGCTATTTTAGCAGGACTACGGTCTATATAAACCTTTTGCTGCATAGCTTCCTGTAGTTCGGTTGCCGACACCAGCAGTTGTTTCTCCGGCAGGTCTGCTTTTACAACCGGGTATACCATGGCATCTTCATCGAAAAATTCGTTCGCGGTGAAACAATGTTGTTTGTAAAATTTAACCGTATCCAACCTAAGCTCTACGGAAATGGCATTTTTCAGGGAATAGGGTTTATCCTTTTTAAAGGCAATCAGTTGTACGCAGATACGTTCCAGATCGTTCAGGTCTTCTTTGCCAAATTCTTCCAGGAAGATACGGGTATTGGGTTCTATTATTCCGTTATAACGGCTATACCAGCTATTATTCTGCCGGTTCATGTAGTTGAAAAACAGGTAATAGTTGCTATAGTTGATAAAATAGGCTTCATATTTACAGTCCTGTATCATATTGGTACCCATCGGCAAATAGGCGAGATAGATATTCAGGCGTTCGCCTTTAGGTGTCTCTTCCACCTCCTCTTCCGCTACTTGCTGTTTTACCACCGGAGCTGGTTCCGGCTGTACGGGTTGTTTGGGCTTATGGGAGCTACGTACCTGCATAGGATTCTCACCTACTATTACACACTCCCTGATCAGGGCCGGTACTTCAAAACCATCTTCATCTTCTACCAGTACCTGGTCTTTTCCGCGGAAACGGGTTACGACACCTCCTCCGACACTATTCAGAAAGCGAACCTTATCACCTATCTTAATACTCATATCTTCTTGTTTTCTTGTTATTATCCGGACAAAGTTCACTAATTTTGTGCAGATAATAAAATGATGATAACAAAAACTCAACAGATACGCATAGAAGAATTCAATTATCCCTTGCCGGATGAACGAATTGCCAAATTTCCATTGGCACAACGGGATAGCTCCAGATTACTTATTTACCGCGACAAACAGATTACAGAAGAGAGATTCTCCAACCTGCCGGCTTATTTGCCGGAAGAGGCCTTAGTAGTTTTCAATAATACCCGGGTGATCTGTGCACGCCTCTACTTCCGGAAAGTGTCCGGTGCACGGATCGAGATCTTTTGCCTGGAGCCCACGAGGCCTCACGACTACGCCTTGATCCTGCAGGAAACCAGGCAATGTACCTGGGCCTGCCTGGTAGGTAACCTGAAAAAATGGAAAGAAGGCAAACTGGCAAAAACGATAGCAATTGATGGCACGGCAATTACCCTGTGGGCTGAGAAAAACAGTAGCTCGGGCGATAACCACCAGATCACCTTCAGCTGGGACAATGAGGCTTACACTTTCGGCGACCTGTTAGAAGCTGCCGGTATTTTACCAATTCCTCCTTACCTGCACCGGGAGACCGAGGAGAGTGATCTGCAAAATTACCAGACTGTATACTCCAAAATAAAAGGCTCTGTTGCAGCCCCGACAGCCGGTTTACACTTTACTCCTGACATATTGAACCAACTGGATAGTAAAGGATTCAGGCGTGAGGAAGTAACGCTGCATGTAGGAGCTGGTACTTTCAAGCCGGTAAAGAGTGAAACGATTGAGGAGCATGAGATGCATACTGAATATATTTCGGTAAACTGCCATACCATCGAACAGTTACTGGCAGCTAATGGAAATGTAGTGGCAGTGGGAACCACTTCGGTTCGTACACTGGAAAGCTTATATTATATTGGGGTAACCCTGGCCAATAAACCGGATGCTACCCCCGAAGAACTGGTTGTTGACCAATGGATGCCTTATCAGGCAGCCAATAACCTGATATCCCTGGAGACTGCCTTGAATAATATACTTGACTATCTGGATAGAAATCAAACAAATAAACTGCTAACAGCTACCCGGATCATGATTGCCCCCGGTTACCAATTTCATCTGGTACGGGGTATTATAACTAATTTCCATCAGCCTAAAAGTACGCTGTTGCTGCTTGTTTCGGCCTTTGCAGATGGAAACTGGAAAGCAATTTATGAATATGCACTGGCAAACAATTTCCGTTTCCTGAGTTATGGAGATAGTTCGTTATTAATCAGGCCACTTGATACAGCTAAAAAGTAGAACAATATCCCTTGCCCCTTTACGTTATTACTTAGAATATAAAGCTACAAGCTACCGGGAATGAATAGGAAAATAACCTCATATATCTTTTTTCTTCTGGCTGCCAGCCTGTTATTTGCATGCAAAACGGCCAAATTAAGTGATGCGGAAGAGAAACAGCGGATAGGTGAATACCATGAAGCAGCCACTATCTACCGGAAGGTGTATGCCAAAACCTCTGCACAGAAGCGCGACCTGCGGGGATATATTGCTTTCCGGATGGCTGAGTGTAACCGGTTGATTAACCATACCCCCCGGGCAATAAGTGCCTATATGAATGCGGAAAGGTATAAATATCCGGATAGTATCGTTTACCTGCGCCTGGGACAAATGTACCAGAAAGCCGGCAAATATAAAGATGCCATTACACACTATACTACCTATCTAGAAAATGATCCGGGAAATATACTGGCTATTAATGGTATTAAAGGGAGTGAACTGGCTCCCGTATGGCGACAAAACCCTACCCGGTATGAGGTAAAACGGATGGATAAATTCAACTCACGCCGGTCGGAGTTCAGTCCTATGTTATACGGTAATGATTACGACCAGCTCTTTTTCGCTTCTTCCCGGGGTTCAAGGAATAATGAAAGAAATGAATCGGTAAGTGCAATTACCGGTCTATTTAATAATAATTTTTACGTTGTCAAACAGGACGAACAGGGAAACTGGTTACTGCCTGAAGAACTGGAAGATCCGGTTAATACGAAATTCGACGAAGGTACTCCCTCCTTCTCACCCGATGGCAGTACAATGTATTATACTTATTGTGCCCAGGACCCGGAAGGTCCGCGCACGGCCGAAATATATATTTCCAACCGTAGCAATGCCCAATGGAGCCAGGGTACCCGGGCTACCATTGTAAAAGATTCGGTGACCGCTTTAGCACATCCGGCCGTATCGCCCGATGGAAAGTATCTCTATTTTGTGTCTGATGCAGTAGGTGGTTACGGAGGAAAAGACTTGTTCCGTTGCCGGATACTGGGAAGTAACAGTTTTGGTCCCATGGAGAACCTGGGACCGGATGTTAATACACCCGGTGATGAGCTTTTTCCCTATGTACGGGATTCGGTGACCATCTATTTTGCGTCCAATGGACATCCGGGTATGGGCGGAATCGATCTCTTCAAAGCAACCCAGCAACCGGACGGCCAGTGGGTGGTAGAGAATATGGGAGCTCCGATTAATTCAATGGCTGATGATTTCGGCATTACTTTTGCAGGAGCACGTGAGAAGGGTTTTTTCAGCTCCAACCGGAATGATGCACGGGGGGACGACCACATTTATTCATTCGAATATCCATTGATAACTGTCCAGATAGAGGGATTTGTATTTGATGTGGATGAATATCCGATTGAGGAAGCCACTGTCAGAATCGTAGGAAAGGATGGATTGAATGAAAAGGTAATTACCCGCAGGGATGGTTCTTACCGGGTAGAACTGGAGCGCGATATTAGTTATGTTATGTTAGCCAGTGCACGCGGATATTTGAACCAGCATTTTGAACTGAAAACCGATCCTGAGGAAAAGAATGAAACCTACCTGGTCGATTTCTTCCTCTCTCCTGTTCACAGGCCGGTAGTTATAGAAAATATATTTTATGATTTTGACAGGGCTACGCTTCGTCCCGAATCAAAAGAAGGATTGGATGAAATGATTAAAATGCTGAATGACAATCCAACGGTAACTATTGAGTTGGGTGCACATACCGACCGGAAAGGTTCGGAAGAGTACAACGAGCGGCTGGCCCAACGCCGTGCCCAGTCGGTAGTAAATTACCTGATAGCTGGTGGAATCAGTGCTGATCGTCTGGAAGCTAAAGGATATGGAAAAAGTACCCCTAAAGTAATTAACAAACCCCTGGCCCAGGATTATGATTTCCTGGAAGAGGATGATATCCTTACCGAAGAATTTATTGAAACCCTGACACCGGAGCAACAGGAGATTGCTGACCAGATCAACCGCCGGACGGAGTTTAAGGTGTTGCGGACAAATTATAATTTGTATTGATAGTATCCATAATTATTCCGGTCAGATCACGTACAGAGCTATTACAGCCGGAAGAAAAGTGATCACTTTACAGGCTTTTCCCGTAAGGATTACAGATGAATAACCGTAGGATACAACTTTACTCATGCCTGGAAAATTCGATCTACAAATAGAGAATCGCCTATCAGCATGATAAAGAATGAGAATAATAAAATGTTGTTCCCCGCAAAAGCGGGGACCGCACGAGAACTGGCAGTTTCAAAAATTTAGTAGTATAACAACCGTTACTTCCTTTGCGATCCCCGCCTGCGCGGAGAACTGATAAAGTTTTATTTTATCCTCCTTTATATTTCTTACCCGATCCTCCGGATTATATATACATTCCACAATTATTTCCATAATAAATAAAACTCCCCGGTAGCATTACACTACCGGGGAGTTTCTTATCCTTGTACTACTTCTTCACAGAAGCACGCACAATCTACATTTTATTACTTTAGTATTAATATTAAATCTGCCTGTTCGCCTATCGCAGGTTACTTATCTCTCCCTCGTTTGAGGGAGAGATGCACAGGTTTAATGATTATTTTGATTAGTCAATTATTTGATGATCGCTTTAACAGCGTCTTCACCTTCTACTGCTACTACTACAATTCCTTTAGGAGCTGCGATGGTAACATTGTCAGAAGTAAGTGTAGTATTAGCTACTGCCTGGCCTAAAATGTTGCTGATAACAACTTTTTTACCGGTAGCATTCAGGATAGATACTGCACCTTCAGTTGCAATAACTTTCACTCCGCTAATAGTACTGATTTCCTCATTTGAAGTAGGAATTTCTTCTACATTTTCTTCGATCTTAAAGATCTGTGCCTGGTTGATTACCTGGCTTAAGCTGTGTGAACCATTATGGTTACCATTTTCAGTACTCAATTCAGCCAGTACTAATGCACCATTCATCACCTGGATCCATGAACCTTCGAACGAACCGATGTAAGAAACACCCGGATAGTAAGATTCAATCAGGAAGTTTTCCTGGTCATCTTCGATCAGACGAAGTGAGAATGAATAGTAATTATATCCTTCCAGATTTTTCAATACCAGTTTATCAGCATCATTAAAATCAGCCGGAGCAATTACGCCATATTCTTTTTCCAACTCAGCCAATGTAGTGTTCTCAGTAACGATATAGAATTTTTCTGTACCATCAGCTTCGATCTTATATACACCTTCTACAAAGCCCAGACGGGTATAACCCTGATGTTTGTATTTATCAGCATCTTTCAGTAAGTTGGTACCATCTGTAATAGAATCAGTCAGGTTGATCAGGAAGCGGCCACTCAGGTAACCTGTATAATCTACCTCATGCGTACAACCCGGGTTGTATCCATGATCATCACACCATTTATCATCAGCTACTACAGCAGTGTCTACAGCAAACAGATACTGAGGCATGAACTCGCTTGAGTTTTTAGCATAAATAGTATACAATGCAGTTGTATTACCGGTATTGGTACTATTTTGTGATACACCTTCTGAAGTCAGACCAGCAAAGTTGAAGTTCAGATCTCCTAAAAGACCAGTCTGGTTTTTGGTATCTTCGAAAAGATATTCATAAGCAGCACCGCGTTCCAGATAGATTTTAGTAACCTGGTCAGTTGCACCTAAATCTCTATATAATGGTCTATCGGCTACAATGATAGCAAATGCAGAAGATCTGCTCTTGTAGTTGTTTTCCAGCGTTTCATAGCTCAAGTGACCAGTACCATCATATACATGGGCCTGTTGCCAGCCATTGCTCCAGTTAATTTCATTATTCAGATTAAGAAGATCTACTAATATATAAGCAATTTTACCATCATCCTCAAGCACCTGGTCGGCCTTCAGATAGAAAATACCTAATTTACCTTTACCTGCATCAATATCATCTTCGTGCATTGGAACATACGTACCATTTTCTAACAGGGCAATATAAGTTTTATCGTTATCAATGAGGTTTTCATCACTTACCTTTATCTTATAAGCAGTTCTTTCCAGCGAAGGTAATTCCAGTGCACTGGTAGTATAACCAAATGTATTTCCACCAACAACTTCCAGCTGATAAGAAGTTTCGTTACCATCGGAAGGAGTAAATTTATTATCATCTACATTCAGGAAGAGGTCTGCATTTTCCCACAAATTATAGTTCATATAATACTTGGTATATGGCAGGATAGCCGAATCCAGGAAGTTGTATCCATGTTTAGGATCTGTGTTGGCTGCTTCGTCTTCAACCAATGTAAATGTATAATCACCTGTGTGGCTTAGTTGATTATTTGTGAACAAGCCTGTAGTTTGATTATAGTTAGCTGTAAAATTCTGATTGATGAAGAAAATATTACCAGTTGCTTCATCCAGATATAACTGACCTTCAAACACCCGGGAGTTAGCATACTCACGGTTAGTAATCTTTACTGTAGCAGCTTCGCCACAACCGATCTGTTCTACCACCCACATAGTAGCAGGCATATTGTTATAATCCTGGTCTTCTTCTTCGATATCGTACATCAGACGACCTGGCAGGTTATCCACGATGCTTCTGTTGATTACAGGATTAGCCATGAAATACAAACCTGTTGAAACTGTTGTACGTGTTAAATAAGTAAGATTTCTGCCTGCAAAGTTGAAGTTAGTTTGCAATGTTCCGGGATGTGCTACACCTGCGGAACCTCCAACTTCTGTGTTATAAGTAGTTACGACTGACTGGCTGCTTGTCAGATAAGCCAGGCGGATCGCCACAGGACCATAAGAACCATTATAATTACCGGTTCCGGCCCAGATAGCAGCCTGGTCGTTATTGATAGAGTTGAATGCCCAATCTGCATTTTCCCAGGCATTATTATTAACATTTTTACTTAAAGCATTCATTGGTTCAATGAACAGGCTATCCTGTGAAGGGAAATAGCTTACTTTAAATAAATAACGTCCATACCATGCGTCCTGGGTTAATCCTCCGAAATAAGCATCTGTATAGTCAGTGGGTAACGCATTAGTTGCAAATGTAAGTTGCAGATATTTACTGTTATTAGGATAGAAAGTAGTATCTACCATTAAATAACGTCCCTCTGTATTAGTAATATAAACGAAATCAGTCAGATCTGCTGTAGTATATCCCATTTCATCCCCACTCATGGTCATTGGAAATACCTGAGCATCATAATTATGAGCTTTCATAGTATTTTCCAGTAACACGCTTTTAGTAGCAGGTTCTACAGAAGAAGCAATTCTGAAAGTACCGTCTGCCTGGAAATCAACTACTGTATTGAGAGCGCTTGCATCCAATACAATAGGGTTAGCCAGTACGGGTTTCAACTGGATCGCATCGCTGATATTTTCAACCTGGTTCTGGCCGGCTACGTTACTTGGGTAAGAAACGGCTACCAGATAACCAGCTGCATTTTCTTTAAATACGATTACACTATCTTTATTATTACCATAATATGCATATACAGGATCTACATCGAAAGCTGCAGTTCCATTATCATTAGAAGCATACCAGCTCCAGTCTTCCAGACATCCTTCAACAATAGTTGCAGGATCATTCGTCGCACTATAAGCCACATCACCCTTAGCATCTACTGCAGTGGCATCATTAATGATCAGGTTAACACCTGTTTTCTGGTTCTTAAAATTAAAATAATCTCCACGTACATAGGTTCCATCAGCTCCCTGGATTGTCCATAAAGAAGTATTAATAGCAGCCTAAGAAGGTTCAACCAAACGTAAAGTAAGTTGTCCAGTTTGAACATTACGCTCCTGTACCAGTATTCTTGATCCATCCGTTAGCTGATACAGTAAATTATCCTGTAATTTATTTACACCCGTACTATAATTATAGTAACCTGATGGTGTAGTAAGCGAAGTGCTCATCACATCAACCAGACGTAACACTTCATTGTGTCCTATTGTCCTAGGCTGTGCTGAGACACCTACAACAGCGGCAAATAATGCCCCTGCCAAAAAAAGTAGAAAACCTTTTGTTCATAATAAATTCATTTAATATTAATAATAGTGTATAATAAGCTATTACCTAGCATACTGTGTTCGTTTTACCGCCGAACAGAAAAAAACGTAGGTTTTATTTAGCCGCTATTATTATTAAAAAAGGTTTCGTATGGGAAAGAGGCATTTTCATCCTCCAATAGCTATACTATTGATAAGAAATAAGATAGATTGACAAAAAATGTGTGAAAAGAATTGCAGGAATAAAAGTTATGTGTATTTTTGCTGGTGAAAATAAATGTACGTTTATTTTATTCTTTTCTGCAAAATCCTCTATATTCCTTCTTATCATTCATCCATTTTTACAAAAGGACAGGATAATTTTATCTCTTACTGACCTTCCTTCTTTTCCGTTTATCAATTACCAGGAGCTCTTTTTTGAAACAAGGCAAGAGCCAAAAAGAAATAAATTTCCTACCTTTGGTACAACGTTAATCTACAAGTCCTTATTTTTTTTATTTAAATACAGATCTATATGAGAAAAAACTTATTCCTCCTTTGCTTTATTATTTATCTGCTACCTGCCAGGGCAGAAAATGGTTTCAATATTTTATATGGGCCTTATTTACAAATGGTGGATGACCAGTAAGCTACAATTATGTGGGTGACAAACGGAGAGGCTTTTTCATGGGTAGAAGTTGCCCCCGATGATGGAAGCCATTTTTATGGAGAAGAACGTCCTAAGTATTATCAGGCTGAATTCGGGAGAAAGGCTGTAGGACGGCTGCACCGGATCACAGTTAAGGGACTACAACCAGGTATCCGTTACCGCTACCGTATTTTTTCCAAAGAGGTGATGGAACTGACTCCTTATTATGTACAGTATGGAAAAGTAGCGTCGAGCACTGTATATAGGGTACAACCTTACAGCTTCACTACGTTAGATAAGAGCAAGCAGGAACTTTCTTTCCGGGTTATAAATGATATACACGGTGATAGTGAACTATTAGCCACGCTGGCTGGAGATACTAAAGCCACCGGGATGGACTTTATCTTCTTCAATGGAGATATGGTAAGTACAATGGACTCGGAAGAACAGCTATTTACCGGCTTTATGAATCAGGCCGTAGCTGATTTTGCAACAGATATCCCCCTTTTCCTATCAAGAGGTAATCATGAGGCACGGGGAAACTTCTCTTCTCAGTTTATGAATTACTTCCCTACCTCAACAGGTACACCTTATTATATGTTTACTGCCGGCCCGGTCTGTTGCCTGGTACTAGATGCGGGTGAAGATAAACCCGACAGCGATATTGAATACTGGGGGTTGGCCGACCTCGATGCCTACCGGGAAGAGCAGGCAGTTTTTATTAAAGAAGCTATGGAGCAACCAGCCTACAGGAATGCAACCTTCCGTATCGTTATCATGCATGTTCCGCCATTGGCTGGCCCTACTCCATGGCACGGCTCACGGCACTTACAGGAACACTTTGTACCTTTATTAAATCAGGCGAATGTCGACGTTATGTTATGTGCCCATACCCACCGGCATATGTATTATCCGGCAGGTACCGATATTTGTAATTTCCCAATCCTGATCAATGCGAACAGGGATGTAATGGATGTAAAAGCCAGTGATAACCAACTGGATATCCAGATCAGGGATGAAAAACAAAAATTGGTAGGAAACTGGAGTTTCAAAAAGAAATAAACGCAAAAAAAGGGCCTGCTGATCTTTCAGCAAGGCCCTTTTTATTCGAAAGGTGTGCGGTTTTCAATTAACAGGAATATATCCAACTTTCTTTACGATATCCTGTCCTTCATTCGATAATACATAGTCGATAAACGGTTTAGCTTCCGCTTCGTTTTTCGCTTCGTAATAGTAGAACAACGGACGTACAACCGGATAGGTTTTATTTTTAGCATTCTCAAATGAAGGCTCTACGAAATTTTGTCCGTCATAAGATACCTTTAATGCTTTTACATCTTTATTCAGGTAAGCTAATCCTACATAACCGATAGCACCTTTCGTCTGGCTTACCGATTGGATAATAGCACCTGTTGCCGGCATACTCATAATGCCATTCATATAGTTCTTATTTTTCAGAATACTTTCTTTGAAGAATTCATAAGTACCCGAAGAAGTTTCACGTGAATAAGCTACGATCTTCAGATCTTCACCACCTACCTCTTTCCAGTTTTTGATTTTTCCGGTAAAGATACCTTCCAGTTGTTCGCGGGTAAGCTGACTTATACTATTGGAAGGATTGACTACTACCGCCAATGCATCGTAAGCAATCACTACCTCTTTTGCATTTTTGCCAGCTTCCTACAGACGTACTTTCTCGTCAAATTTAATTTTTCTTGACGACATCGCGATATCGGTTGTCCCTTCCATCAGCGCAGAGATACCCACTCCCGAGCCACCACCGGTTACAGTTACCCGGGCACCTTTGTTTTCATTCATAAAGTTTTCAGCCAATGTCTGAGTTATCGGCAGGCAGGTATCACTACCTTTAATTTTCTGAGCAAATACGTTCGCTGTAAAAAGATTGGCTGCAATAGCGGCCATTAAAACTGTCTTCTTCATTATTAAGTTCATTTAATTTCTTGATTACAAAATAAGTTATGGGGTATTTCACGGGTATGAACCCGATATTACAATTCCGTTAATACAGTATGTAGACTATCAGAATTTATATTGCAAACGTAAAGTGAATACGTTGTCTTTACGGTCTTCACCGTATCCTTTTATATTGTCGGACTTTTCATTCTTATTAATGTCGTAATAAGCCTGCAGGCGCAGATTCTTATTTACACGCCATAGCGCACCGACACCCCATGTATTTTGGGAGAGGTCTGTTTTAGTAGTATTACTATTTTCAACGCCTACTTCATTTCCTTTTACTTTTGTATTAGGATCATAGACATCATACTTTAACACTACGGAGAAAGGAGATACGCCCAAATCCTGGATCAGGATAACATACCCTCCGGTAAAAGAGCGTTTATAAAGGGCATTGGTCGCATCATCACCGGGTAATGTGCTATAGTTAGGGCTTTTGCTGCTACCGGCTGTTCCCGGCTGTGTACCAAACAGGTATTCACCGCGAAGCGTGGTTTTACCGGCACCGGTCAGGAAACTGAATTGTGCATCAAAACCTACATATTCACGTTTAGCAAATGAGCCGGTTTTACTCTTTTCTGTTCTGACAAAACGATTGCCTTCCATGGTGTATAACTCGTTTGTCGGATTGTATACACTTCCGTTGTAATAAGACATACCTAATCCCCATGCACCCCAGTTTGAAATGGTTTTATCTGCGCGTAACTGGCCGATAAAGTCTTTCCGGTTGTCGGTATCTACTTTGATACCATTTCCTGCAAATAGTCCACCCTGAAGTTTCAGGAAATTTATCGGAGAGGTTTTAGCTGCCTGGAGGATTAACATAGCACCCAGGTCGCATTCATCAGGGAAAAGTGTCTGAAACACGGTTGAACGCTCCGGAGATTCCCGGTTAGAGGATGAGTAGCTGATCTCAAAACCAAACGGACGATCGAATACACCGGCACGTAAAGCGCTTGTTTTCAACCAGGGATCTTTCACATTCAGGTAGGCATCCTTGATTCCCACCCCTTTTTCGGTGATATCGAGTTGGAATACCCTCGATACAATGTTCTCTTCATAAGTAAATTTAATACGTCCGCGGCGGATACCGATACGGTTGAATGATTCTTCCGGATTCTCATTACTGCTTCCTACTTTCAGGGAGGCATTTTCCTGTCCGTGCTGATATTGTGTCTGGATATATCCCGATACTTTAAGTTTGCTTAAAGACTTTGCCACTTTACCAATGGCAGCAGTTTCTTCAGCTAATGAATCAATGCGATTGTTCAGCTCCACATTGTTTTGTGCTCCTGCCGAAAAGACCAGCAGTAAAAAAGAGCAAGCGTAGATAGTTTTCCCAAGTTCATGTTTGTTTTAAATTACAGTGGCAACTTTACTACTCTTTAACGGGAACAAAGAAAATACTATATTATTTCGCATATATTTCGGTTACGTTACATAAAAACTACCGGGATATTACATTCCTGTTACATCCCGGTGTTTCCTTATTTCTTTTCTGTTACCAGGTCAGGTTACCGATTACCGGCCGCCTGTCTGACTGGGCCCGCTTCTCCAGTTCCCCGATGGTAAGCGTTATTACTTTACCAACCGGCTCTTCTCCCCTGTAGGTAACCACACGCAACCACGTTGCGTTTTTAAGTACCCGTAAAGGCTCTCTGTACAAGGAGGTATAACGGTCAGGATCAGTATTATCAAATGTATAATAGATATCCAATCCGGGTATTTCCGTACTTAATTCAATAATAAGTTCGTCATCCGGTAAGAGGTAAGGTGTAATAATGGCGTTATACATGCTACGGGCGTAATTCACCTGCGCCTGGTCTGCGCGTTCAAAATGATGCTCCACACGGGGAATAAATCCTTTCCAATCATTCCGTACCGGACCGCTCCAGAGAACTTCTGCCAATGCCCAGCCCCGTGGCCAGGTCATGTATTCGGCATGCCGGAAAGTAGGTACAGATTCTGTCCAGAGGTTGCCCTGTCCTCCCAGGATCATTTCTTCGGGAACATCTTCCGGTACCGGGTTGAAATGATAAGAATCTGTTAGGCGTGCCATCGAATAGGTATCCGGTTCTACGGAAGGTTCTCCCTGATAGAGGTCCAGATAACAATGGCTGGCGGGTGTCATAATCACATGATGACCGGCTTCAGCAGCTTTTATCCCTCCTTCCATTCCGCGCCAGCTCATAACAGTAACATCCGGGAATAAACCTCCCTCATGGATTTCATCCCATCCGATCAGTTTTTTTCCTTTTTCCTTCAGCAAATCTTCCATCCGGTGGATAAACCAACTCTGCAGTTCGTCCACATCTTTTAATCCCTCTTTTTTCATTAACCGTTGGCAATCCGGACATTTCTGCCAGAAACCTTTATAACACTCATCCCCACCGATATGTACATATTCATCGGGAAAAAGGGCTGCCACCTCTGTTAAGACTTTATCCATAAACTCCAGCGTAAACGCTTTCCCTATGCAAAGGCTGTTTTCCACTTCCGTATAAAACTTTTCACCCACATTCACACTGGCCGGAGCCTTTAAACAGGCTAGTTGCGGATAGGCAAATAAAGCGGCTATCGAATGCCCCGGCACATCTATTTCGGGAATAACTCGTACATACCGTTCAGCCGCATACGCCAGCACTTCTTTAATATCTTCATGGGTATAATATCCACCATAGGTAGTTGCTTCACCAGGTTGCCAGGGCTCCCGTTGCCACCACTGCCCTACCCGTGGGGCACGCCACGCTCCTTTTGCTGTAAGTTCAGGTAACGATTTGATCTCCATACGCCATCCCTGGTCGTCAGTAAGATGCCAATGGAAAACATTCATCTTATATTCTGCCAGTTGGTCTATATATCTTTTCACCTCTTCTTTTGTAAACCAGTGGCGGCTTACATCCAGCATTAATCCACGCCAGGCAAACTGAGGTTTATCTATAATCTCTACGGCAGGAATTTTCCAGTCTTTTATTGTTATTTGTTTTTCAGTGCTTTTTATTTCCGGAGGTAAAAGCTGTAGAAGGGATTGTACCCCATAAAAAAGTCCCGCAGGCTGATTAGCAGTTATTTGTACCCCTAGACGAGTAACAGAAAGGGTATACCCTTCTTCTCCCAGGGTTTCGTTTTCATTCAGAATAAGCTCTATTTTACCGTCCTTTTTTACTGGTAGAGTAAAACCGGTAGCAGTGCTGATTTTCTCATTCAAAAATCCGGCAATATGTAGTAGGTCATCGGTAGCCGGTTGTAGCCGGATAGCAGAATGGCGTGTAAGCGTATAAGAGCCATTCGTTACCTCCATATAAACCGGAAGAGGGATAATAGCAGGTTCAGGTAAAACTATTTCTTCTTCCCGTGAAGAACAGGAAGCCAGCAATAATAAAAGCAGGCTTAACCAGCCTGGGATTTGTAACATGAGTTTTTGCATAGGATAATTATCTATCAAAGAATATTCCAAATAAATACGAAGATAGGTATATTAATAAAAAACACAACAAATTTCCGCGGCTATCTCTATTGATAATCACAGAAATCCGTTGTGTTTTAACTACATACTTTCCTTGTGGAAAAGCTTATAGTCTATTTATCTTATAAAAACACCAAGTATTACCCGGAGGTAAATACACAATGGCTCTCCCGAAAGAGAGCCATTGTGTATTTACTTGATTGGTTTATTATTTAACGATAGCTTTTACAGCTTCTTCACCTTCAACAGCTACTACTACGATACCTTTAGGAGCAGCGATAGAAGCATTGTCAGAAGAAAGAACAGTGTTAGCTATAGTCTGACCAAGAATGTTATTAACAACAACTTTCTTACCAGCAGCATTCAAGATAGTTACTTTACCTTCAGAAGCGATAACTTTAACTTCAGTTGTAGTTACTTTGTCGTTGTCGGTAGCAAATTCGTCGTCATCAGCAGCATAAGCATATGTAACGTTGAAAATTAACACGTCATCATTAGTAGAAATACCTGTTATTTCATCGAAGTTAGATTCTTCAGCTACAGATAAGACTAAGCAACCATTGTTCATCTTCAACCATTGTGCTTTTGTAGGTTGAATCCATGTAGAATTATCTTCGCTCATAGATTCAATCAAGAATGAGTTATTAGTATCAATATTATCAATATCTTCATAACGCATTGACCAAGTTACATATTTATGATCATCACCGGATAAAGGATAATATTTAACATTTCTAGAATCACTACTCTTAGCAGCTTCAGCCTTAATGGCATCGATATCAATTGTTTCATTATCGAATTCATAGAAATCATATACATTATTATTCAATACATATAATGAATCCTGAATACGAATTGCGTGTACAAAACCAACACGGTCATAACGATTTCTCCAAACTACATCTTCAGTAGTATAATTCTTATATACTTCATTTAAGTTAACCAGGTATTTACCTCTTTCGAAAGCAGGAGCTGCAGGAATAGCGTGAGGACAAGTATATTCATTATACGGATTTCCGTTAGGATCAAATCCATGATAATCCTCATCGCAAGGTTTGATATCTCTACCTGCATAGTCTCTACGATCAATTGAGATCAGATATTGAGGTTTAATATAGCCTAAACCACGTTCTACCCAAGCAGTATCAACAGTGAATACTAATAATTCTTCTGAAGGAGCCTGGTCTGCTCTGTCAATACCTAAATAATCAAGGATACCAGGGTTCGGATTAAAGTTTTCGTTACTTTCTACCTGCAAATATTCATTACGATATTTTTCATAGAATCTCATTGCAACAGACTCGTCTGTATTAGGAGCATCATCAGCAGGATCTGTACCAAAACGTCTGTAGACAGGAGCATCATTAATTTCGATAGCAAATGCAGACGTACGTTTTTCAGTCATTTCTTCAGCTTCCAGAAGAAGTGAGTTATCATTAACACCAACTTTACGTAATGAATCAGGCGCCACTCCATAGTAACCTAATGTATCAATCAAAGCATAATATATAGTATTCAAATCTTCCGTATAATTATTAGCTTTAAAGAAGAAGACAGAAGGCTGAGAAAGATTGTTGTCGCTAGAAACCACGTAGCGATTTTCATTATTATGACGGATATAACTGTTTGAAGTATTCTTTTGTTTTAGTCTATAAGCTTGACGTTTCAACTGCACAATACCTGTAACATTTCCTTTGTAACCATACTCCTCTACTGTTGTATCAGTTCCATTAAGCAAAGTATCTAAAGCAAAGATACCTTTAGACTCAGTAGTTACACATAATTCACTACCTACATAGGCTACATAGGCATCATTATCGCCACTTAATCCATGTAAATATTTTAACTGGTAAGAAGTAACACTGATAGAATTATTATCAAATTTTCTATAACCTAAATATGGATCAGCTTTGTAATTAGCAGGGTCAGCAATGAAATCAGAAACAGAGAAGTTTCCAGCATCATTATAAAGTTGTAATGCTGTAGCATATTCAAAACCAAACTCACGGTTTGTAATCTTAAGCGGAGAGGCTGCTGCTACTTCATCAGTAGTAGTTTGTGTTTTTTCCACAACCCACTGGAATGCAGGCATCTGCCAAGGTTCAACATTTTCATCAATAGTAACCCACTGAACAGTACTATCACCATAAAGAGGTACTGCAAGATATTTATTACCTTGTTTAATCAAATAAAGATCTGAAGCAACAGAAGTTGTTCCGTCTGATGAAGAAAGTGAACAAGTTTCAAGACCAAAAGTAATAGTAGTATTGTATGTAGGTTCAATAGAAAGGATAATTTCTGGCTCATCACTGTTGGTTAAATCCTGTACAGAAACATATTGATTCGTAAAAACAAGTGAAGAGTCAGCCCAATATTTACTATCATTTTCTTTTACCTGAATTTCTTCAACTTGAATATAAATATTATCATACGTAGGCTCATAAGTAAACAAGAAGTTATATTGTTTTGCCAAAACCGAATCAATACTTTCAGTCCATGCAAATTTTAAGAATTTATTTATACCAACATCGTTGGTATAAGCAGTATCAACTCTTAAATACAAAGTCTTACCATCAGCCTCTCTATAAACATTTACATAATCAGTTGTATCTACTACATCTGCATCAGTTGTATCTACTACATCTACAGTTTTAAACTTTTGAGCATTAAAAGGATTTTCAAGATCTGTACCTACTACATCAGGATTAAACTTCAAAGTTACACCTTGATCTGCTTCCTGCGTACTAATAACTGTATTAATGTCATTAGCACCTAAATAACGTGCTGCAGCAGCTTGTAAAGTGAATTCGGAATAATTTGCTGTATTATTAATTGCAGCAGTAAAACCAGCTTTTTTAACAGAAACGGTACCATCATCATTTATTACTAGACCAATTACAGAGTCAGTTTTAAATGATGAATACATAGTTCCTGGTATCAGATCTGCCTGATATTGAGCAGATAGTGACCATCCACCAATCTCACCTCCTACTACAATAGGACCAGAAACACTGTCTTCCTCTAAAGCTGCAATAGCTGCATCTATATGCACATCCAGATACATCCCTGCACCTTTATTTAAAAAATCATACTTAGGAGCCTGACTTTGGTTTTCATGACTTACAGTCACACACCATAAAGTATTGCCAAAAGGTACAGTTACAACTCCACTTGAATCAGTTGGATCTAATAATGTACTATCATTTACAACAACTAACTGTCCTGATTCAGTAAGCGCTAATACACTACCGGTGGTAGTATCAGCCAATTGGTAAAAGCCCTCATTTTGTCCTTCATTTAAGGAAGTAATACGCTCTGCAGTAGCAGTACTATGCTTTTCATTATCCGACCAGCGATACTGAGACTGCGCAGAAACAGAAATAACAGCTCCGAAAAGCACAACTCCTGTCAAAAAAGTAGAAAACTTTTTGTTCATAATTCTAAATTTAATATTAATACTAAAGTGTTTAAATAATTCTAATCAAAAAAGGCCTTTAAAGCAAAAGTTAACGTAACTTTATAGAAGGCACAAGAAATTTATTCGCAAAAATACATATAATTTTTATTTCCACAATTTATTTTGAATAATTTTTCATAATACACTCGCTTTGTTATCGATCCCTACCAGTAATTAGGACGAAAAAGGGGTTTTCACTAACAAAATGCACTATTTCTTACTATATAAACAGGTAACCATCCGCATAGTTGCAGGCAAATTAAAAAATTCTGCTGAGTTAGAATAGATTTATCGACATAATATGAATGAGATAGGGAAATAAAAATAGGATATATTATAAGGTACGCGTGTACAATAATAAATGATAAAAAAGGTTTAGGGAAGCTAGTTGAAGAGAAAAGAGGAAGGTTATCCTTCCATACATATGATTAGTAAATCAGATTAAATCTATTAAATAGAAAACAATTAAAACAAAAGAAAATCAAAATTCAGGAATATAGCTTTATTAAATAACACTTAGTATTTCATAAACCCTAAAATCCAGCACATATTCTGAAAGGGGGAGTAGGAAGATGGGCTTATTTTTTTAATTCTCGGAGGGTTATTTAAAAAGGAATAGACAAGCGCAGATCGGGAGATCCTTATACCAAATAGGCAGGTAGTATAAAATCCCCTTCAACGAAAAAGAGGGTATTTGAAATACTATCTTTATTTTGTTTTGTCCGATCTGAAGTGATCCCGCTTATTTTTGTTTTTCCTCCTCGCTTAGTTTTTGACTTACACTTCGTTTATTTTCCTTTTAGACCTCGTTTATTTTATTAACAGACCTCGTTTACTTTTCAGGCAGAGGTGCCTTATTCTTATCCTGATACTTCGTTTATTTTTTCCTGGCTTCCCGGGAGAATCCGGCAAAAAATACTCAGGGCCTGATGGAAAAACAAACGAACTCTAAAAGAAAAATAAACGAGCTCTCTCCGGATAATAAACGAGCTCTAAAGGGGAAATAAACGAGGCATTGAATACATCCGTTTACTTGTTATGCAAAAGCTTTCTCTCAAGCCATAGGCTTAGTCTATCCTAGTAACACCCCGGGCGCTGTCCGGGTCTGGGATAGAGTAGCCCCAAACGGGGCATAAAAAATCTTTCGTCGAAGGAGATTTGGCTAGGGCTGACCTACGGTTTATAATCCCCGCCAGTCCAGGTATGAGGATCTCCAGATCAGTGGGGGTTGAGAAATCTCCTACAGCAAAAGAGGGAAACTAACAATCCTTTTTGACCAGGCTAAGATAGAAGAGGCTATCCACCGGGATAATAAAAAAGAGGCTGTCCTAAAAACAGAAACAGTTTCCCGACTTGATCGGGGATCGCATTAGAACGGTCTTTTTCTTTCTTTTTGTAAGTGAAACTGAGAGTTCCTATGCGATCCCCGCCTTCGCGGGGAACTACTTCTGTTTTGTTTTTATGCAAACATACTTTTCAGACATCTCTTTTATGGATTATAAAGTAGAATTTTATTTATTGGCTTCTACCCATTTACGGGCATTTACAAAGGCTTCCATCCAGGGGGTTACCTCATCTGCTTTGCGGTCGTTCGGGTAGTAACCACACTGCCAGGGGAACATGGCGCGTTCCGGGTGTGGCATTAATGAAAGGTGGCGTCCATCGGCCGAACATACACCAGCTACCGAGGCCGGTGAACCATTTGGATTGGCAGGATAGCCATCGTAATTATATTTAGCAATTACATTGTATTCCTTTACATCATATGGGAAAGAGAATTTACCTTCTCCGTGGGCTACCCAGATACCGATCTTGCTTCCACTCAGTGAGCCCAGCATCACAGAATTATTTTTAGGAATCTCCAGACTTACGAAATTAGACTCAAATTTATGTGAGTCGTTATGTAACATTTTATGTTTCTCTTTATGCTCCGGATATAATAATTCCAATTCTGCCATCAACTGGCATCCGTTACAGATTCCTAAACTCAAAGTATCTTTACGGGCATAAAAATTATCGATTGCCTGTTTTGCTTTTTCATTATACAGGATACCAGCTGCCCAACCCTTTGCCGAACCTAATACGTCGGAGTTAGAGAAACCACCGCAGAATATAATAAAGTTAACATCTTCCAGCGTTTCCCGTCCGCTGGCCAGGTCAGACAGATGGACATCTTTCACATCAAAACCAGCCAGATATAAGGTATAGGCCATTTCACGCTCGCCGTTCGTTCCTTTATCACGCAGGATAGCCGCTTTAATACCGGTTGGTTCACGCCGGTCGGCCGAGATACCATACTGAGCAAGCTTACCGGTAAAATCTTTATTAAACTTATATTCAACCGGCTGCATCTTATAGTTCTCGAAACGGTTGCCGGCACATACACTTCCGCTCTGTTTTACATCCAGTTTATAAGAAGAAGAATACCATACATCACGCATATAGTCGATACCGAAATGATACTCTGCACCTTCTTTAGAAACCAGTAGATGACGCTCATCGGTTGGTTTACCGATCTGTGCAAATCCGACACCAGCTTCCTGCAAAAGTTTTTCAAATGCTTTTTTCTCTTTTACCTGGACAAGGATAGCCGGATTTTCAGCAAACAGGATCTTAATTAATTCCTTCTCAGCAACTGTATCCAGGTCTATTTCCAAACCACCCTCTACATTTGCAAAACACATTTCAAGTAAAGCAGTGATCATACCACCGGCCGAAATATCGTGTCCTGCCAGGATCATGTTCTTTTCAATGGCTTCCTGTATTGCGTTAAATGCATCACTAAAATATTCCACATCCGTTACGATAGGAGCCTCATCACCCAGTTTATTTAAAACCTGTGCAAATGCCGAACCACCTAATTTCAGTGAATCAAAAGAGAAATCTATATAATATATGTAGGTGTTCTTATCATTTACCAATACCGGTGAGACAATCTTTTTCACATCCGATACTTCTGCACCAGCCGAAATAATAACCGTACCCGGAGCGATCACTTTATCGTCGCCATATTTCTGGGTCATCGACAACGAGTCTTTTCCGGTCGGGATATTGATGCCCAGTCCACAGGCAAACTCCGAAGCGGCTTCCACTGCTGTATACAGACGGGCATCTTCACCTTCATTGCGGCAGGGCCACATCCAGTTGGCACTTAATGAAATACCTTCCAGTTTATCAGCCAGCGGAGCAAATACCAGGTTAGTTAATGACTCTGCAATCGCCATCACCGAACCGGCAGCCGGATCGATCATCGCCACCTGCGGCGCATGTCCGATAGAAGTTGCAATACCCGCTTTACCACGGTAATCCAAGGCCACTGCTCCCAGGTCGCTCAGCGGCAACTGCAATTCGCCCTGACATTGCTGGCGGGCAATCTTACCTGTTACCGAACGGTCTACTTTATTCGTCAACCAGTCTTTACAGGCAACCGCTTCCAACTGAAGCACATTTTCTAGGTAGTGGTGAATTTCTGATTCTTTATAAACAACAGGCTGGAAAGTCTCTGTTACCGTATGGTCGGTCATTACCGTACGGGGAGGTTTACCAAACATATATTCCAGTTTGATATCGATCGGTCTTACCCCATCGGCCTGTTCGAATACGAATTGCATATCGTCGGTTGTTTTACCCACCACATACATCGGTACACGTTCGCGTTCTGCAATACGCTGTACACGTGCCACATCTTTTTCTTCCATCAGCAGCCCCATCCGCTCCTGGCTTTCATTGCCTACGATCTCTTTTGCCGACAACGTTGGGTCGCCTACCGGTAATTTACTCATATCGATCTTACCACCTGTCGCCTCGACCAACTCAGATAAGCAGTTAAGGTGTCCGCCTGCACCGTGGTCGTGAATAGAAACGATCGGGTTCTCATCAGACTCAGCAATGGCACGGATCACATTGGCTGCCCGCTTTTGCATTTCCGGATTAGCCCGTTGCACGGCATTCAATTCAATACCGCTTGTATACTGGCCGGTATTTACTGAGGAAACAGCTCCCCCACCCATACCGATGCGATAATTATCACCACCAATCACAACCACCTTCTCGCCCGGCTTAGGTTCACCCTTCAGGGCATCACGCATATTGGCGTATCCCACACCACCTGCCAGCATAATTACCTTATCGTAACCATACTTTTTACCATTCTCTGTATGTTCGAATGTAAGCACCGAACCACAGATTAGCGGCTGGCCGAATTTATTCCCAAAATCAGAAGCTCCGTTAGAGGCTTTAATCAGCATCTGTTCCGGCGTCTGGTAAAGCCACGGACGCGGATCTACTATTTTTTCCCATTCACGGGCACCTTCCGTACGGGGGTAGGCGGTCATATAAACAGCTGTTCCTGCAATCGGAAGGGAAGCTTTACCTCCACCTAACCTATCACGGATCTCACCACCGGTTCCGGTAGCAGCCCCATTAAATGGCTCTACTGTTGTAGGAAAATTATGGGTTTCCGCTTTTAGCGAAATAACCGTTTTAATATCTTTTATTGCAAAATAATCAGGTTTGTCGCCACTCAATGGAGCAAACTGCTCTACCACCGGCCCTTCGTTAAAGGCAACATTATCTTTATAAGCAGAAACCAGCTTATTCGGATTTTCTACAGATGTTTTCTTAATCAGGTTGAACAGAGAGCTCTCTTTTTCCTCGCCATCAATTACAAATGTACCACCGAATATTTTATGACGGCAATGTTCCGAATTTACCTGGGCAAAACCATACACTTCACTATCTGTAAGTTTACGATTCAACTTCTCACTTACTTCATTCAGGTAAGCCACTTCATCTTCACTCAATGCCAGCCCTTCCTGTATATTGTAAGCTGCAATATCTTCTATATAGATAACCGGATCAGGTTTCTTATCAATGGCAAACAGCTGCTGGTCCAATCCGTTATAGATCCGTTGCAGCATCGGGTCGTGTTCCGCATCACCGGAAACAACCGGATAATACTCTTCTATACGAGAAATGCCACCAAGACCCATATTCTGTGTGATCTCAACGGCATTTGTACTCCAGGGCGTAATCATCTCCCGCCGGGGTCCGATATACCACCCCTCCAGGGTCTCTGTTTCTACCAAGGTGGCATTATTAAACAACCAGACAAGTTTCTGAATATCTTCCGCAGGAAAAGTGTGAGCTGCTTCAACGGCCAGCACCGTTTGTAATGAAGATTTGAAAAATAGAATCATATCGTAGATTTATTGAATGTTCCAATAATGGCATTTATTTCTCTTCGCGCTGCAAAGATAAGGATTTTTCAGTTCAAATAACTGAAAACTTCCTCTTCCTACCCGACAAATTAGGTGAAAAAGACATTATTTGGACATTCTTAATAAATAAACTTATGGTATCACTTTGATTTTTTTAGCAGCGTATACAGGCTGTCCATCTGACGTAATTCCCTCTATTTTAACCAGGTATTCACCCGGAAGATCTGAAGTAGTAAAAGGAATTACCAGACTGGACTGTCCACCGGTATTAACTTCCGGTATCCATAATAAGGTATGTCTGTAATCGGGTATACGACTTTTACGCTCCTCTTCTGTAACATAAGAAGGAGCATAAAAAGAACGATAAGGTTGTGTGCCTTCATAGTCGAAGAACTGCACAGTATTATCAATCTGCAGATCTGGATAATCGTTTTTATAAGTTTATAAGTATAAAAAGCCGCTATCCCATCGAAGTACTGCCCACCAAATACAAAAATTCCCCGATAGACATCTATTTTTTCACCAGCAACGGATTATAATTAAATATTACATCTGCATTCCGGATAGGTACTCCGTCCAGCATAATCAACGAGTTACCAGAGGTAAACTGGTTGCGATCTTCCATCAATATGGAAAGCACTCTTTTGCGGTTTATTTGTCTGAACCGCAAGGCCGGAATAAACTCAATAATCACCTCTTCCATCCGGGTAAACCGGGTATACTCATCCAATAGATAGCTCCAGTCCAGCTTTCTCCTCAGGTAGCCATCCTGTTCAACCAAATTCATAAGCGAGTCACCCATATAAGAAGATAGGACCTGTAATCCCATACTACGTGTAAGTAATTTATCTTTCCATAGCGAATCTACCTGGAAAGCGGGTATCTCTTTAGCTGTATGATTATAGAAAGGAGACGAGATATCTATCCGGTAACGGTTCGCTAAAACTGAATAAGGGACTGTTGCCAGCTCGTGCATACCCATAATCCGTTTCGTATAAAATTCTATTGAGCCATCCGGAAACTGCTTCCCTCCGAATAACCGGATTTGATCACCCACAAAACCAAGCATCGGCGATACTGCTCCTTCTCTGAAAATAGCTTGTTCCGTCTCCAGATCTATCAATTTACCTGAAATAATATGCCCTTCATATTCCGGTAGATAATATGTAGGAGTTACATTAGCTGCAAAATCAGGAATAGTTTGTTTCCAGGCTACAATATCTTGGTTATCGATACCTGTAGATATTTCACAACCAGCTATTGCCACTGCCATTGTATGTATATTTTCAGGTAAACCTGAGAGCAATAATTGGCCATTGGCGCGCTCTTTGTAAACTTCAGTATCTGTCTGTAATAAAACTTTATTTTCTCTTAATTGCTCATCCCGGAATATCTCCACATCCGGAATATCTGCTGACTGCAATTCCATTGCTACCCTGAACGTATTAATAACAGAAATCACCTTTTCAAAGAAAACACTTTCATCTTCATTTAACATATTACGGGTGTAAGCCAGCAAGCGATAATTGCCGGTTACTACGGTTTCCGGTATTACAAACCATCCGTTTCCAGTGCCTTCTCTCACTTCCAGTTTAATCTGATTTACTGCATTGGCTCCCTCCAGCATCTCTATGTAAGTGATCTTACTCAAATCCGAAGGCTTCCCTTCCAAATCGGTTACATATGCCTTAAGCCATACGATCTCACCGGCCAGGTAGACAGACTTATCTGTTTGGATATATACTCTTTCACAAAAAAATGCCTGTGGCTTTTCCCTGAAAAGTAGTAAGTAAAAGAAACAGAGCAGCTAAACTGATTATGTAATTTTTCTTTTCCATATATTTATTTATAAAGCAGAGGTTGGCCAGAACCAAGGTTTATTTTTAGAAGCATTATAACTAGTCCTGCAATCAAAACATCGGCGGTAAGTATATTTGTCACCATCTGTCCGATCCCTCATATACAATTCTCCTATAGTACCTTCTTCACTGAAGGGTGTAGTAATCGGACAAGAAAGGAATGGCCTTTCATACAGGTTTTCCGCATATCCATCGATATATCTTTCAGCTTTTTGAACAGTAGTTACCTCAATGAATCCGATCACTGTCTTATCCGGATCAGTTTCACAGTGTATGTTGCCTATCATTTCACTGGGCATAGAAGAAAAAAGGCCCGCTGTTTGATCTACATTTTTCTGTAAATTATAGAAATAGTCATAAGCTTCTTTCCGAATCTGCATTTGTGAGACCTCCATATAATAAAGTACAGAAAGCCTATCATCTGTAGGTTCTATCTCAATGAGTCTTTTTTCTGATATAATATTCTCCGAAAACTTCTCTGTAGAAGCCAGTAATAAGGTTTTGGAACTATCACGTGCAAAACAATTATGAATATTATCGGGAGTACTCATCCTATGATTTACCTCTACCTCCTTATTATCGATGATTTCAAAGGTAGTATATGCAAAAATACGGGCATGTACTTCCCAATATTCCACATAGGTCCAACGATAATAAGAGGTACGATCTTCCGGATCATGTGTATTTACACAGATAAATACACTTTTACCTTCTCCTCTTTTAATCCAGCTGATACTATCCACCGGAGTTGTAGATATGGGAGAGAGGAAGTCGGAATAATATAGTTCCCCATCATATTGTACAGACAGGCGATAGTCAACTCCCTGCATAAAATCGCCTGTCTTCACCAGGTAATTACCTTTATCCGTCCATTCACCCGGTCCGAAACGCTGGCCATCACTCCCTTCCACATATACCTCAGCTCCGGAAACATAGTGTTGATCATTAAAAAAATCGGAAAGCCCTATACTCCGGCTTATTTTTATTTCCGTACTATCCGGAATGATTGTCCCTTCTATTACCAGAATTCCCTCTACCTCTGCCACTCCGGTTGCTTCATAGTCCTCTATACAACTATTTACGAATAACAGGTAAAAGGAAATAATTAAACTATATAATATTTTCTACTCATATATTGACTTTATTAGTAATCAGAATTTTATATTGTAAGAAACAAAAGGAATGGGCACTCCGAATATTGCCAGCTTATATCCTTTCATCATACCGTCTTCATTCATATAATATACCGAGTAGGCGTTTTTCGGCCTGTCAGATTATATACTCCAAAAGAGATCGTACTATGGGTAAGCGATATCAGGTGGTGACTTGGCTCAATATTAAAGGAGGCATCCATGCGGAAAAAGTCGGGTATACGATATTGATTCCGGTCTGAGTAAAAAACATATTCCCCACCGGCGTATTCATATTTAGATACCGGCAATGTGATAGGTCTACCCGTACTATAATCACAATTAACCGACAGGCTGAAACGATGAGTAAATTTATAATTTCCAACCAACTTGAATTCATGTGGCTTATCATAGTCGGAAGCATACCATTCTCCGCCATTTACCGGTTCGGCTACCCGTAGATCGCTTTGTCTTAACTGGGTACGTGAATACGTATAACTTACCCATCCATTCAGCTTTCCTAACAGTTTCTTAACCATAAACTCAGCCCCATATGCTTTCCCTTCTGTTTCCAATACATCTGTTTCTATATGGTGATTCATAATCAATTCAGCACCACTCCGGTAATCCAGATAATTATTCATTTTCTTATAATACCCTTCCAATGAAACTTCTATTGTATTGGAAGCAAGGTTTTTATATATTCCTGCTGCTGCCTGCCATCCTGTCTGTGGCTGGATATTGGCATCACTCAGCTTCCATGTATCTGTAGGCGACATCACAGTTGTATTGGATAATTTATGGATATATTGCCGCATAGTATTATAGCCGGCCTTTACCGACAGTCCATCAGTAATCTCATACCGGGTTGACACCCTGAATTCAGGTCCGTGATAGGTTTTAAAGAATCCGCCATCCGGTGTCTTTTCCCCTGTTATTGTAGTCAATGAGGGCAGATAGTCAGGATCGTATATATTATAAGTACGTGGACCGAGAGCTCCAAAGAAAGAATATCTTATTCCCGCTTTAATAGAGAAATCCGTTGTCAGGTCCCACTGGTCGCCAATATACACAGCACCTTCAAAGGCTTTCTCTTTTGCATATAGTCAGGAACTACATACGATTCATCCGAATAAGGCAGATATTCTCCCGGAGATAGATTATATATTAATCCACTGGCTCCAAAATCGACCGTATGTTTATCTGAAACATACCAGGCAAAATCAGCTTTACCAAAATATTGGTTGATACCAAACTTCAGTTTGTAAGCTTCCACCGGATTATCCGTATTCCTTACATAATAATCGTAATGATCATATCCGGCAGTAAAAGTACTGGCAAGCTGCGGAGAGAAAATATGCCGCCATTTAACCGAAGCATTTGCATTCTGGTAGGAATAATGCTCATATTTATTAAAATTAAACCGGTCATGGCTGAAATAACCATTTATATATAAGTTATTATATGCATTGAATTTATGGTTGACCGACGCATTGAGATCATAAAACCCGGCAGTCCCATCACTATATTCACTTTTTTCGGGTAATTTCTTTAAGATCCAGTCCGAATAAGTAGTACGTCCACTTACAATAAAAGAGGTCTTATCCATATAAATAGGTCCTTCAAAAGTTAGTTGGCTGGTAAGTAAACCAATACTGGCAGAACCGTTAAACTCCTTTTTATTTCCTTCTCGGCTGTTTATATCCAATACAGATGAAAGACGTCCGCCATATTGAGCCGGAATACTGCTTTTATAAAGCTCCATATCCTTTATAACATCCGGATTAAAAGCAGAGAAGAAACCAAACAGGTGGGTAGGATTATAGATGGTACCATCATTAAATAAGATCAGATTCTGATCGGTAGCTCCTCCTCTCACATTAAATCCACTGGAGGCTTCTCCTACCGACTTAACCCCTGGTAAAGACATCACTACACGCAAAATATCTACCTCGCCAAACGCCGTAGGAATATTTTTCATCTCTTTAATTTTGAGCCGTTCCACTCCCATAGTAGTACCCCGCACATTCGCGATGCGTTCAGACGAGACTGTCACCTCTTTTAAGGTATACACCTGTTCCTCCAACTCTATATCCAGCTTTCCACCTCCATAGAGTTGGATCTGACGCCGGGTATCTTTCATTCCCATTCCCTGGATAAACAGTTCATGTCGCCTCGGTGGTAACTGGATAGAGTAATATCCGAATCCATCCGTAGTAGTAGCAATCAGAGGTTCACGGATAAACAGGGCTACGCCTGCCATAGGTTCGCCACTTTTAAAGTCCTTTATATGTCCGGTCAGGACTACCCGTCCCTCTGCTGTCTGAGTCGGATCACCAATCTCGTACACTTTATGCTCAGAAGTAGCTTTTTGTTCACGGCGGCTACCCAATAATATGCCTGACATATCATAGGCTTCTCCGGTACTTCCCCGGCTCTCTGCAAAATAGCCTTCCGGCAGGTTGGTTACAAACTCTATTTCATGCATAAACAAAGCCTCTTTAAATTCAGAAACCTTCAATGGGGTATTTTGAAATACTTCTCTCAGTATATCCACCGGTAAACAATTCCGGCAATCTACAGATACGATTAATGAATCGACTGCCTGCATTTCACAAAATATCTTATATCCGGTTTGCTGTTCTATTTGTGTAAACAATTCTAATACCGGCCTTTCTGACAGATGTATAGATATTTCCCGCTGGCTATATAGAAACACCGGCAGAGAGAATACCATCAATAGGATCCATGAAATTCTGCTCATAAGGATTGGTTTAAATATTCATATTGCTTTGCTATACTTATGAGAGTTCCCTGAGGAGCTTTATTAAATTCAATTTGTTCTTTTTGGCAAATTGTTTTAGCTCTTTCTCATACGGCTTAAAAAGATTTAAAGCTCCTGCTAATGTTCTTACCGGATAATATATATCCTCTTTACATATGTAAAACCGGCTCCTGAAAAAGAATTTATATTGCAATTCTTTACCCTCAATTCTTGTATCTAACAGAGCTGTCCGTCTTTCCAGAATAGTAAAATCACTACCCTCAAACAGGCGCAGATAAAACCCCGTAGGTGGACTACCCTGCATCCGGTCGGTAAGATGATAGAAAATATAATAGGAATGGAGGTATAAATGGTTTACCTGGTCATTATTGATAATTACATTCGATAATTTATCAGGCGTTTGCACCACTATCTGGTTGGTATATAAATCAAGCTTCATATGCAGGGATGGATAATATACCCCATCATAGACTAACGATCCTTCATGATAATCCGGACTTTCAAGAAAAGAATATCCCTGATAAAAATGAGGATAGGCCATATGTTCTTTCCCGGAGTAAATGGGAGAATATAGAGAGGTCTCTTCAAAATATTTTTTGATTACATTTATCTGGACGGGTGGTATTTTAGTATCCTGGGCACAGATAACTAATGAATAAATTATTCCCAGTAGTATAATTGATCCCCTTTTCTTCATACAATTAATCTTTTTTAAAATAATCAGGTGACAAAAAATAGTGTCTTTTCCTTATTTATTAAATCATATTAATCTTACATCCAACAAAATGTAAGTTACAGAATTTAGTGATAAACTTCCATATAGGGAAACATAATTTTACACAAAAAAAGTGATTTTTATTACTAAATGCAAATTTTATTTATAATATTATAAAAAAAACAAAAGGTGGAAAAGAAGCCTACCTCCTTTCCCACCTTTTATCCGTATAGAGAGTTTATTTAATTATGCACGAATGTTCCGATCAGCTCTCCCTGCATTACTTTTTTGAGGTTCCCATTTGTATCCATATCAAATACAATAATCGGCAAATTATTCTCTTTACACATGGTGGTAGCGGTCAGGTCCATCACCTTCAAACCACGGGTATAGATTTCATCATAGGTAATAGTATCAAATTTGGTAGCGGTAGGATCTTTTTCGGGATCAGCCGTATAGATACCATCCACCCGCGTACCTTTCAGCATCACATCCGCTTCTATTTCAATCCCTCTCAGCGAAGAGCCTGTATCTGTAGTAAAAAACGGATTACCGGTTCCACCCGACATAATCACCACATTCCCCTCTTCCAGCAATTCGATAGCACGCCATTTATTATAAAATTCTCCTATAGGCTCCATACGAATGGCTGTTAGTACTTTGGCTTTTACTCCCTGGGCAGTTAAGGCAGAACTGAGTGCCAGACTATTGATTACCGTTGCCAGCATCCCCATCTGGTCACCCTTCACCCTGTCAAAACCTTTAGAAGCTCCGCTCAAACCACGGAAAATATTACCTCCTCCTATTACAATCCCGATCTGTACACCCATTTCAGCAATTTCCCTGATCTGGGTAGCATATTCTTCCATCCTTGCCTCATCAATACCATATTGTTTTTTCCCCATCAGGGATTCACCGCTCAACTTAAGCAAAATACGTTTATATGCAGCCATTTGATTTATATTTAATTAGTTACCTTATTAGTTCCTGTTTTTTATATCCATGTTACCTCTTTAAAAGCATACCGCCGGATAGTTTGATCCCGCAATTGCAACAAAAGATGTCCGTCCGGTTCGATGGCATAGATCATTGCCTCAAATTCTCCCCTCCTGTCTTTATACCTGTGATAGCCTTGCCGGCGATAAAGGGAAGCCATATATTCGCGGCGGATAAGTTCAAAATTCCCTTCCCAGAGCTGTGCATACCAGGCATAAAAAGTAGCAAGGAATAGATCCAATACTACCGGAGGCTGTACCTCTTTTCCTATGATATTAACCAGCGATACCGGATTAGGTGCATTTCCCTTAAACGCCTGCTGGTTCAGGTTGATACCAATACCGATCACAGAGTTATCTATATACTGGCCGGCAAGCTCATTTTCAATTAGTATTCCACAAATCTTCCTGTTATGCCAATAGATATCATTGGGCCACTTAACCGTAATATCTCCGGTATACTGTTCCAATGTTTTTTTAACACTCAGGGAGGTGATCTGCGATAGTAGGAATTGCTGGTTAGCCCTGATCATCCGGGGAAAGATAAGGATACTGAAAGTAAGGTTTTTCCCGGCTTCCGATTCCCAGCTATTACCTACCTGTCCTTTTCCTGCCGTCTGAAAACCGGCTACAACCACACTCCCCTCTTCCAGGGGTGTATGTTGATGTAACCGGCGTATATACGCATTGGTAGAAGCTGTTTCCGGCACATATATAACCAATGGTTTCTCAGGCTGTTCACTCATTATAAAGTTCCCTTATTTTTTTGGGCAGTTTAGCAATAACCTGCCGGTAAGAATGTTCAATCCAATACTTTATCTTATCATCAGGCATATCGCTCTCCAGGGTAATTCCGTTCCAATACTTTTTATGAAAATGAAAGGCCGGCTGTACTGCGTCATAGCGATCGCGTAGTCCTTCCACCTGTTCCGGATCACATTTTACTGCAATACAGGGGGATAAGTAGCCAGGGTGAGTGGCAGGAACATTTTTTCCTCCACTTTGAAAACGACATGTTCTTCTCCAAAAGGTTGGGATTCAGTAGTGTTTCTTAATGTAAGACAATATTCACGTACCTCTTCTATATTCATACCTCTTCTTTTTAATGCACCGGAGCAAAGAATGCATCTTCTATATGCTCCAATTGATATTGGCCTTCTTCCGCTATCACCACTATCACATCAAACCTGGCAGGCAGATCAATATTAAAATAGCGTATATATACATCGGTGGCTTTTACAATCCGGTTTATCTTTTTACGGTCCACTGCCTTTTCCGACAATACCAGATAGCCTGCAGAGCGTGTTTTTACTTCGATAACCACCAATTCCTCATCAGTAGCTGCCACAATATCCAACTCCAGTCGGTGCCACCGCCAGTTCGTGTGCAGTACCCGGTATCCCTTTGCTAGTAAATAGTCTTTTGCATATTGCTCACCGGCTTTGCCGATATTGCTTTCTCTGTCCATTCAGCCAATTTGCACAAATATAGCTATTTTCTTTTTTATTTGCTGTTTGGAATGTACATTTGCAGGTATGTCAGGAAAACGTAAATATTCGCCGGCCAACCCATCCCATCCTCGGGTACATAAGGTTACCTTTCTACTCAACGACAGTGAGCAGAAGGCTGTAGAACATTACCTGGCTAAATACAAGATCTACAATAAATCACGCTGGTACCGTGAAACTATCCTGGCTCATATTTTGAAAACCCTGGAACAGGATTATCCTACCCTGTTTAATGAAAATGAAATGAGAAGATAAATCCGATGAACGATGAGTATTTCATGCGGCAGGCACTGGCAGAAGCCCGTACGGCTACCGAAGAAGACGAAGTGCCTGTAGGGGCGGTGATTGTATGCAACGGGCGTATTATTGCGCGTGCACATAACCAGACCGAACGACTTAACGATACGACCGCCCATGCGGAAATGCTGGCTATAACCGCAGCCACAGGAGTATTAGGGGCAAAATACCTTACCGATTGTACTTTATATGTAACAGTAGAACCATGCGTAATGTGTGCCGGAGCAATCGGATGGTCACAGGTAAGTAAAGTGGTATACGGAGCCCCGGACGAAAAGAGAGGTTTCCGCCAATTCGCTCCCCGGGCTATGCATCCCAGGACAATTATCGAACAGGGAGTGATGGAAAAAGAGTGTGCCGAAGAGATGCAAAAATTCTTCAGGCAGCGCCGGTAAGTTACTTTACCTCCTCAAAATCAACGTATTCCCCTTCATCATCATCAATGATCTTCTTTTTTGCCGGAGTTTTCACTGAGGAACTTGTATATTGACGGGAATCGGTGGACGAATAAGGATTCCGCTGCTGGCGGGCCTCCTTTTTTGCATCCGGCCGGCTATCTCCGAGAAAGAACCGTTTAAATGCGCGCAGCATTGAAAATCCCATTAGTAATACTAACAGGATAAAAAAGAAGATCATTACAAATATAAATTTAAATAGAAACATATCCATTATCTATTAAGTCATGTAATAAATCCACTCAAAGATACGCAATTCCTTTAACTTTTTCTGTTAAAAATAGACAAGAGAATATATAAAAGGATAGCACCGGCAATACCAGGTATACCAAAAACAATCATAAATACCAGGCTACTTACTACCAGTACATAACGCAACTCATTCCCTTTCCACGCCAGGGATTTGATTTTTAAGGAGAACATAGGAATTTCCGAAACCATCAGCAAAGAGGTAAGGAAAGCACACAGTAAAGAGATTCCGGTAAATATCCCCTCGTGCCCTGCAATAAACGGTTGCACTGTATATCCTATCGAGGCCCATAAGAGCGTATGGGCAGGCACCGGCAAACCAATAAAAGAGGTAGCCTGCCGTGTATCAATATTGAACTTAGCCAGGCGTAAAGCCGAAAAAGCCGGGATCATAAATGCCAGGTAGGGCAGAAAAGCCAGCAATAAAAAGCCTGTACCTGTCGTATAAAACGCTGAAACAGCCTGCCGGAGCAAGGTAAAAAGGATCATTCCCGGAGCGACTCCGAAGCTCACCATATCAGCCAACGAATCAAGGTCTTTCCCGATAGGGGAATAAGCGTGTAATAAACGGGCTGCAAAACCATCAAAAAAATCAAGTATTGCAGCAATAATAATCCAAAAGAGTGCCATGGATAAGTTCCCTTCGATAGCAACCACAGTTGCAATACAACCGGCTACCAGATTCAGGCATGTAATTGTATTGGGGATATATTTTCCGATCTTCATAAGGCTGGTTTATTGAACAGGCAATTTATAAAGCCGGGCAATTGGTGTTTGATTCCCTGTTACTTTCTGGTCCATTTCTACCAACACTTCCGTATCTACCGGCAGGTAAACATCTACCCGCGAACCAAATTTAATGAATCCCATCTGCTCGTTAACCGTACATTTTTCACCCACCTGCGCATAGGTTACAATCCGGCGGGCCATGGCTCCGGCAATCTGGCGGGCCAGTACGTCCACGCCGGTACGTGTAGTGATCACAACGGCAGAACGCTCATTTTCAGTACTGCTTTTCGGAAGATAAGCAGCCATAAAACGTCCTTTATTATGCGATACATGTTTAACTGTTCCATTTACAGGAAACCAATTGGCATGTACATTGAAAACAGACATAAAAATCGAGATCTGTAAACACTTCCTGTTCAATATCTCCCGTTCCATCACCTCTTCTATAGCTACAATCGTCCCATCTGCAGGGGCAATCACCAATCCCTCCGAATCATAAGGGAAATGACGGGCCGGACTACGGAAAAAGTTCAGGACCAATAAAAACAGGATAGCAGAAACAACGGCAGTGATATAGAAAGCAACACCAGTGCCTATGGCGTAATACAAGGTAACATTTACAATAAATAATATCGTAAATAATATTAGTAACAACCCTGTTCCTTCCTTGTGTACTTTCATTCTTGCAATACTCTATTATATCGTTTATACCGATTTGCAAAATTATCTATTTTGCCGAATAATAAAAATATATCAGCCATTCACTGTAACTATTTCATTCAGCTCTACATACCACAGGTAACCGGTTAATTCCCGGTAGCCCATCCGCCGGATCAGATCGAGATAACCGGCAACCTGTTGGATATGCCGTTTGTCTTTCCTTTCACCAAACTTATAATCAATAACAGTCACACAGTGCTGTTTGACCAGTACCCGGTCGGGCCGGCGGGCCAATCCCTTACCAAACAGGATATCCACCTCATTCAACACCTTTGCCGTTCCATCATACCATCCGGCTACCCGGCTATCGCAAAGCAGGTCGGCAAGCCGTTTTTTCAATACGGTGGCTTCGCATCTATTAATGATTCCACTCCATAAATAATTGTCGACTGCAGCCGCAATATCCTGGCTAGTTTCAATATGGCTCAGAACTTCATGCATCAGGACACCATGTTTACGCCTGTCATCATCAAAGAAAAACCCTTTTCCCTTTAGGCGGAGATGTAACCGGTCGTCAGGGGAAATAGAATATAAAGCTGATAGAGAAATCTCATCTGCCAATGAATCCTTTTTTGTTTCCTCTGTTTTCCACCAGTTACCTAATTCAAAACATCCCTCCTCTATGTTAAAACAGGTAGATAAAGAGATCAGTTTTTCCCCTTCGCGTGTATTTTCCATATCCGTATATAAACCGGTCCATAATACATCTGCAATAGAGTTGATTTTTTCCAAAGTACCTGTATCCGTTACCTTCTTCGGACGAGGTGCAAAAATAACCATCTCTTCCTTGGCACGTGTACAGGCTACATACAAAGTATTGAGGTTATCGATATAAGCATGTAACTTTTCCCTGAAATAATCTTCGGCAAAGATGGTATTACTCAAGGTAGCACTATATTTTACAGGAACCAGTTGCAACTGGTCAAAAGGGGATACTTTGGGGCGGCACCATAGAATAACCGGTTTAGTAGGCTTATGGTCAATCTCCCAATCACAGAAAGGCAGCAAAACTACTTTAAAGCCCAGGCCTTTGGATTTATGGACAGTAAGAATACGGATAGCATTCTGGCCTTCGGGTGTGGCAATGGTTTTCCGGTGTCCGGTCTCTTCCCACCATTCAAGGAAACGGGTAATATCCGCACTTTCCTTACGGCTATAATCTGCGATCATATCCAGGAAAGCCTGCACAAAGACCTGCTCGTTAGCCGGTATAATTCCGGAGAACAGCCGGAATACCCCCTCAGTCATTTCATATAACGACTGCCTCGATAATTCCTCCAGCATACGGACCTGTTCAGGAGAAAAAGCAGTAACCGGTTCAGCATCATTTGCGACGGCTCCCACTCCCCCTTTAAAATCACCTTTGAGTACCGTATAAGCCACGCTTGCCAATTGTGCATTGGCCTGGTTTTCCGGATTTCTAATGTATTGCAGCAAAGCAATAATAAATCTTACAGCCGACGAACTACCGATAAACAGGGCATCATCCGAAATAATATCATATTTATAGGTGTCGGACGGAACATTTTCTTTATATGCTAAAAGTTTATCTACTACCTGTGCACCCTCCATATTGGTACGTACCAATATAGCAATATCTTTTAATTCATATCCTTCATCCTGCAATCGCTCTAACGTAGGGAGTAATTGTTCCAGCGCTTGCTCCTGCCAGCTTTTTTCTTCTTCGTCTGCCAGGAAGTTAACCTTTACATGTCCCTCTTTTGCCTGGAAAGGAGGTGGGACTTGCTGATAGCATTTATCGTATGCCAACATAATACGGGTAGACCAGACCAGTTTCTGTTTCTCCGTAAGGGATGAATCTGCTACCGTATCATTATATTTATCCTGCAGGATGGCAGGAACTACCGTAAAAAGTGTATTATTAAACTCTACAATATGCCGGCAGCTCCGCCAGTTCTCTTTCAACGTTTCTTCCTGTAGATGATCCGGACGGAAATCGTTCTGTACCTGTTCATCCAGTAACTTCCAATCCGAGTTTCGGAAACGGTATATACTTTGTTTTACATCCCCCACAATCAGGTTATCCCGCTCATATGACAAACTTTCCAGCATCAGCGGACGAAAGTTACTCCATTGCATCCCGCTGGTATCCTGGAATTCATCTATCATATAATGTTCGATACGCGTACCGGTTTTCTCATAAATAAAAGGAGCATCGCTACCTCCTATCACCTTATTAAGCAACTCGGTAGTATCGGCAATAAGCATTACGTTCTTTTCCTTCCTGTATTCGGTTACATGTTGGGAGATATCAGTTAAGATACCCAGTGTGTAATAATAGCGGACAATCTCCCGTGCCGTATAATAATTCGTCAGGTCTGCAAACAGGGCTATAATCCGTTTGATACAATCGTTCAGCCCATCATTAAAAGCACACCCAATAATTTGCCGTATACCTTCGGGGGTTGTTTTAGTAAAGCAGCCATCCAAATTATCAACTACTGCTGTAAAAGTGGCAGTTGGTTCTTTCATTTCTCCTTTAGCTAAACGTTCCAGCACTGACATACACGAACGTTTAAAGTCACTTATCTTTATTCCATATTTTGCCAATATGGCCAGTCCGGTTTCACCCAGCTCTCTGGCTTCTGCCTCTACCGAGCGGATGATGGCATACAATTTACTTTTATAGGCTTCAAGTGTATCTTTATTAGCAATATCCTGCTGCACCTGTTCGCTGTAAGCTTTGTAACTCTCTTTAAAGATTTCCCGTGCCAGCGATTGAATATCACGGCGCAGGCTCCATTCTCCTCCGCTTTCGATCTTATCTTCTGCAAAGCGAAGCAACCAATTCAGTAATTCCTTGTTATCGGCCTGTTCCAGCCTACCCAACAGGCTATCAATAGCTGTTGAGAGTACCAGATCCTGATCCATCTCAAGTCCATAACCACCCTGAAGACCGATCTCACGGGTAAAGGCGCGCATGGTTTGCTGGAAAAAACGGTCTATCGTACTGATATTAAAGGCGGAGTAATCGTGTAAGATAGTAAGCAGGGTAACACGGGCTTGCTTCCGTAATTGTTTTTCTGTGCGTTTATAGGTGGTGGTCAATAAATCTATATAAGCGGACTTACGTCCGGCAGCTAACTTATATAGTTCCTCAATGATCCGGCTTTTCATTTCATCGGTAGCCTTATTGGTAAAGGTAACCGCGAGTATACGGCGATAAGCCTGCGGATGAGTAAACAGTAGTTTTAAATATTCACCCGTAAGTTTATGTGTTTTCCCTGCTCCGGCGGAGGCCCTGTAGACAGTTAGCATATAAATTCAGATTATACGGCTTTTGGTGTAGCCCTCTTTCTGTAATATTTCCAATACCTTTTTGCGCAGATCGCCTTGTACGATAATCTCACCGTCTTTCGCCGATCCACCTACGCCACATTTTACTTTCAGTATTTTGCCTAAAGTTGCCAGATCGTTGGTAGTACCTACAAAACCGGTAACTAATGTTACGGCTTTTCCTCCGCGGTTGCGCTTGTCTAATGAAATACGTAACAGTTGTTTTTCTTTCGGCAGTGTATCAGCTTCTGCCTCATCGCCGGTGTTATATTGAAAGTCAGGATTGGTTGAGTACATTACGCCCAACCGGTCTTTCCAATCGTTTTGTTTCATCGTTATTTGTATTGTTTGGTCAAAACTACGAAATTATTATCAATTAATATGTACAGAGAGCAGGTTCTCATTTTGCAGGTATTAGTAAGAAAGCGGATCGGGATATCATCGTGCCCGAAAGATTTTTTTGGATCCCGGAGGGACGACCTATTCTAGCCCAGTAATTTGTGCTGGGTACTAGGTATTTGTCATTTAGCCTTTTGAATCCTGTAAGGACAGCATAAAAATATCCAATAGTATCCACATTTATTATGCCGTCCTTACAGAACTACAATATTATTATTCCTATTACCCAGGGCACCGGCCCTGGGCTAGGAAAGGCCGTCCTTACAGGACTTAACGATCAAAACCGTTGCATACGCAGCTATCCCTTCCTGGCGGCCTGTAAATCCCAGTTTTTCGGTTGTAGTTGCTTTAATGGATATATCGTTGGGGTCTACCTGCATAACGGTTGCCAATACCTGTTGCATCTCCGGGATATAAAGTTTTAGCTTGGGTTGTTCGGCTGCTATGGTAGCATCTATATTACCCAGTTCATAACCGGCATCCCGGATCAGTGTCATGGTACGGGCGAGCAGGATTTTGCTATCTATATTTTTATATTCACCTGCGGTATCGGGAAAATGATAACCGATATCACGCATATTGGCAGCACCGAGCAGCGCATCACAAATTGTATGGATCAGCACATCCGCATCACTATGTCCCTGTAAACCGGCGGTATGTGGTATTTTTATACCACCCAGCCACAGCTCAGGTCCTGCATCAAAAGCATGTACATCATATCCGAATCCTACCCTTATTTTCATACAGCAAAATAACTTAAAAAGCAATTATTATCTGAAAAGATTTTTTATTCCATCCATATCAAACGACAGGGAAAAACGTAGGGTCTGGTCTAATGGGTTTGTTTGAACCGTACTGATCAGATAAGCCGCATCAATCTGAAACACACTCATCCGAAAACCGGCTCCTATCGAGAAATATTGACGGTTACCTCTGTTCGGATTTTCATAATAATAACCGCCACGTACAAAGAACTGGTCATTATAACTATATTCAGCACCGATCGAGACCATGATCTTATCCAATTCATTGCTTGAGTCGGAAAATGACTTGAATATACCGGAGATAGAGGACATGGAGTTATAATCGTCCAACCTATTGTTATAATCGTCAATTTCATCCTGTGAACTGGCATCCGACAATAAAGGTAAGGAAGGAACGAGATATCTGCTAAAATCAACATAGATTCCCAGGTTATTATAATCGTTCAATGGGAATAAGATCCCTGTACCCAACTTCAAAGTAGTAGGCAGGAATTCATTTTTATTACCTCCGTCGTATGAGATTTTATTACCTATATTAGATATGTTAAATCCTAAACTCCACAAGCTCTCGCTATTCCCCAGAATAATATATCTTTCGAGATAACCTGCGATATCAACAGCAAAGGCATTCCCGGCCAGCCGTTCATCGTTCTGATCTGTTCCCATATCCGAGCGGATATACCGGAAGGCTACAGCCATAGAAAAAGATTCAGACAGTTTGCGGCTATAACTTACATCCAAAGCCATCTCATACGGATTAACAAAACCTCCGTCTATACCGTCATACCCATCTCCTTGGGGAACTTCCCCCAAAGAAAAATATCTCAGCGAAGCACCTATGGCCTGGAGGTCGCTATCACCAATCTTGTAATAACCGGCCAGATAAGCCAGGGCAACATCATTAACCAATTTCCTTAACCAGGGCGTATAAGAAAGTGCCACTCCTGCTTTACTATACTGGAAAGCATATTTTGCCGGGTTCCAGTATTGCGAGTTAATATCGGGCAACGTAGCCACCCCATTATCTCCCATACCCCCTCCACGTGCATCGGGAGCAATAGAAAGTGCCGGTACCGCTGTATTGATCGGGGCAAAATCTTTTTCACCGTCTGCCCATGTCGGAACAGTGAATAAGAAAAGAGCCAATAAAATAAAGAGTATGCCTGGTTTTGTTCTTTTTATCATAGGATGTATTAATTACTTCGTGTTATGTATAAACTGCTTTCCTGCTACTTTATTGTGTAAGGATAATTAATTTCCTGGCCGCTGTAGCCTCTTTTGAATTATCTGTTGAGATGGCTGCCCGGTATATATATACGCCCGGACGTAGACGGCCGCCCCCGTTACTCCGCAGGTCCCAGGTTACCTTATAGGCATCAAAATATTCGGATGACCCGCTTTCCTCATGCTTCCATTGCAAACGGCCGGTCATATCATACACCATGATGGTTACTTTCATGCGGCTTTCCGGACGGTTATGGTATAAAGAGAATTCTACCTGTTCGCGGGCTGGATTAGGAGTGGCATTTATTTCCGCCAGGAAGGGTTTAAGCCCTTCCACCACTTCAAAAGTAAAAGTAGTAGTAGTTGAATTATTCATCACATCCCAGATCTGAAATTCTGCAGTATGTATACCCGGATCAAGTGCCGGAATTGAATAACGGATAATTCCTTCACCGTCGCTACCCGATACCGTTTCAAAATAGCTGTTTAGGGTATAAGTGGTGTACGGCCAGTTATCAATAGAAAGGGTGATATCGTGCCCCAGGCTGTTGCCGGTAATATTGATTCCGCTCTGATCCCACACGCGGGCATAAAAAAAGGGAGTTGTATTTACCTGGCCACCCTCTACAAAAGTACTGTCATTGAGGTATAGTTGCCTGATTTCAGGCCCTTCGTTATCTTCTTCTACGCCCGTTGCCGTACCGCCTACCCTATACCCCAGGAAAGAGCCATTTGCTTCACGGCCTGCCGCATCCAAGGCATAGAGGTTTAATTTACCTATACTATCTGAATAGGAGATATCTTTGGGAACAGTAAAGGTAAAGCTGAACTTACCATTTTCTACTGTTTCATTGCCTGTATATAAAATACCCGTATAATCTTCATAAGTAAATGCTCCAAAATCGTTATTATCAAGTGTTTCCAGCGTTACTTTACTATCCATAACAGTCGCGTTAATTTCACCGCTGAAATCGGAGGCAAACGAACCAGCTGGGGTATAAACCTCTCCTTCAATAGTTACGTGCTCTAATGCTTTAAAGGTTATATCCGTACCATTATCAACTGTTACACCATTAATAGCCGTTACTTCCATAGTATATTCCGGATAATTTAAAACTAAAGCCGGGTCGCCAACCAGAACAAACCCAAGCCTGTACATCCTGTAATCGGTTACAGCGCTACAAGCCTCTCTGATCACATCTCCTAAAGCCGGATACTTACCAGTCTCATCTTTGGCAAAAAGACTCCTGACAAGTGCATCGTTAAATGTAAAATTAGGTCCGGCATACGCCACCCTTGCAGTAGTAAACAGGGCGATGCCACCACTGGTAGGATGCAATAGAACCTGTTCTCCGGCCGAAGTCGAAACCGCATCAAAGCGGGTAAAGTCACAGGTAGCCGTAACCCATACAGGCAGATATTTATAACTGAATTGCGAGATATCTGCTGCCACCAGGATTTTTTCATCACTCAGCGATTGAGTATCACCGTGTCCCATATAGTTAAAAAAGAATACTCCCTCCTTCAGTTGTTTCTGGAATTCTGTTTTGACGTCAGGATAAGTAGCCAAACCTGAAAAGTCTTTTTTGTAAGCATCATAATAAATCTTTTTAACCAGATATTGCGGATAATCCGTCTCTATCCTGGCAGCCATGCTTTCCGAATTAGACATAAAATTTTCTCCTGTTTTGGTTTCATCATCAGACATAAAAACAACTTTATTTTTCCAGACACCAGCATTTTCATTATTCATATAGGCAATCAATTTATCCACCACATTTTTTGCTTGTGTAACCGTACGTACCGGCAGTCTCCCAACACCAACATTAATATTTTCCCGGTACAGATAATTACCGGTACCATCTTCCAAAGTGCCATAATATAAATCATATGTATAAGAAGAGCTATTCAGAGATTCCTGCGTCTGATAAGTCAATAACATATTTGTAGCTGAAATATTTGCCCATTCACTGGTGATAAGCCGGTTATCAAAAGCTCCGTCGCCAAATAAAAGCAGGTATCTGGGAGCCTTTCCTCCGGAGGAACTCCTGTCATAAAACATCTTCATAAATTTACGGATTGCTGTAGCATCAGGTGTTCCGCTGGAGAATTCATTAAATATCTGATCCTGCGTTACCACATGTATAACATCGAGCCTGCCGGTTGCTTTATGAGCTTCTGCCAACCGGGTAGCATGTGAGACAAAAGCAGCCGGACAAACAATCACCATATCAGTTTGAGCCAGCATATGGAGGTTCTGGTTTTCTATTTCTCCTACCATTTCATATTTCAGAAAAGAGCTCTGTGTAGGTTCAACGATCACAAACTCCCGGAGTTCACTTCCCGCCGGAATAGTAAAAGTGAGTTCTGTGCCACTTAAAGAGGATGGGAGCAGTTGCGGGTCCGTACCTGTTGTCACATCCCATATCATAGTATTAGCCGTGGCATTCCTGACAGTAAAACGGGATATAGCATTAAGTGAGCCGAGCGCACGGAAAAAGGTATAACTTCCATACGGTTGTAATGCACGCTTCACCTGTAACCAGATATAATCTAACCGTGCATTGGTATGTCCGAACTGGTTATATACCAGTTGTGCGGTTACCTGTTCATTTCCATCCGGCAGCCACTGTTTTGAGTCTTTACGTGCCACTCCTGTGACATATGAATCAGAAACAGTCTGAAAAGAAAGTTTCAGCGCATCCTGACTTCCGATACTTAATGCAGCTTCACCCGTACCGGAAGAGGGCCTGGATATAAAACGGAAGCCCATACGGCCCTCATCTGTAGTAATACCGGGTATGGTAAAATTAAAATATTGCAATAAATTCGACGAGAAAGCTTCGCCAAACAATTCCCTTCCGGATTCATTTACCGACACCAAATCCTGTTCATGACATACATAATCGTCGAACGTAGTAAATATCTGTTGGGGGGAAGCCTGGCTTACAGCTGAACTGGTAGCCATCTCTTTGGACCCTCCGGCATCACTTAATAAGTAATAACCGTAATCGGAATAAGGGTTATTGGTGTGTTCAGCCAGATAAGTACCTGCACTTTGCACATATTCCCATTTACGAGGGCCACGTGCATAGAAGAGCAGATAATCGGAACCTTTCCATGCCGGCAACTGGGGCAGGTCATCTATATATTTCTCTGAATAACCGGTAAAACTCTCGTCCTGTATCCAGCCTCCGTACCCATATACAGCTACCCGGGAGGGATCGGAAAATCCCATTTTTTGTAATTCAGTATACGTGATCTTACAAATACCGGTATCATCTACCCGTATTTTTACCCATTTACCTTCAGCTAATACGGAATTTGCCGCATACCGGTCGCCATTGGCCCGGCCGGTAACGGGAAGTAACAGTAAGCTTAGTAATACACAAAAGAGTCGAAACATTTTTTATCTTTTATCTGCCGGAACAAGCCGGATAACTTTATTTTACCGGACGGAAAAGTCCAGCAACTTCCTGTCTCCGATAAAACCCTGCAAATGGTCGCCGATCTTTACCGGGCCCACTCCTGCCGGCGTACCAGTATAGATCAGGTCGCCGATCTTCAATGTAAAAAAACGACTTACATATGCAATGATCTTATCTACCGGGAAAAGCATATCGGCCGTGTTGCCAGCCTGTACGGTACTACCGTTGATATCCAGCCGGAAAGGTATATTAGTTATCCTCCCAACCTCCTTCAAGGGTACGAACGAACCAATTACTGCCGAATGATCGAAAGCTTTGCTCAGCTCCCAGGGTAACCCCTGTTGGCGGAGGCGGCTTTGGAGGTTGCGGGCAGTAAAGTCGATCCCCACTGTTATTTCACTGTAATACCGGTGTGCAAAACGTTCGGCAATATTTTTCCCCAGCCGGTCTATCTTTACAACTATCTCCGTTTCGTAATGTATTTCCGAAGAGAAGTCAGGTATAAAAAACGGTTTTCCATCCTTTAAAAGGGAAGAGTCCAGTTTCATAAAGATAGTAGGCTCTGATAATTCTAACGAATGATGCATCTCTTTATTGTGATTTGCATAATTCATTCCTACTGCTATTATTTTCATGTGATGAAAGGATTTTAAATATAGAAAGCAGATCCGGCCGGCCGGTTTATTTTTGTGAAGAGTTCAACCGGTTAAACATAACCGCCAGATGGGCATACATAGAGATATTCTGGACAACAATATTTTTAGGTATCCGAATACGGAAAGGGGTAAAATTCCATACGGCTTTGATGCCGCTTTCGATCAGCCAGTCGGTTACCTCCTGTGCCCGCTCCACCGGCACGGTAAGTATACCGATAGTAGCTCCCAGCTCCTTTTGCCAGGCAGGTAATTCACTGAGATGGTATACGGGGATATTCCGGATCGTAGTACCAACTACATCCGGCTTGATATCAAAACCGGCAACGATCTCCAGCCCGTACTGATCCAACCCTTTATCATGTAAAAGGGCTGCCCCCAGGCTACCGACCCCAAACAGGAAGGCTTTGTGCTGGACGGTAAAACCGAGGAACTCTTCCAGTACATTTACCAGGGTATCGATCTCATAGCCTACACGGGTTTTACCGGTGATCTGAACAAAAGAGAGGTCTTTGGCAACCTGGCTTGGGCCTACACTTATTTCTTTAGCGATCTGTGTAGACGAAATAAATGTCTCTCCTTTGGTTTTCATTAATTTAACAAAAGCTAAGTACCAGGGGAGTCTACGCAGGGTAGGCTCGGGCACTTTCCAAAGTTGTTTTATATCATCGTTGGCCATACTCGCTCTTTACATTCTACTCGTAGTTTGCAAAAGTACAACTTTTTTTCAGAATGTTTGGTTTACAGGTGATTTTATAAAGAAGTAAATACAGGAAAGGATCAAACACGGAGACACAGAGACATGGAGGTTTTCAGATAAAAAGGCCTTACCCCCATGCAAGGGATAAGGCCTTTTTTCTCTCTGTATTTTCCTTCACAGGTTTCTCTACAGAAACTTTTATTACTTTAGTATTAATATCCCACTTGTTCGCCTGTCGCAGGTTACTTAACCCCACCTGTTGAAAGGTGGGGTTCCGTGGTTATTTAGAATTATTTATTTCCCCCCCTATGCGGGTATTTTTTATTTTACGATTGCTTTTACAGGTTCTTCACCTTCCACCGCTACTACTACAATTCCTTTCGGAGCTGTAATCGAAGCATTATCTGATGTAAGAACTTTGTTGGCAACTGCCTGACCAAGAATATTATTGATCACTACTTTTTTGCCTGAAGCATTCAGGATAGTTACTTTACCTTCAGAAGCAATTACCCGAACACTGGTTGCTGTAACCTTATCGTTTGAAGTCGCTGTACCTTCGGCACCTGCTACCACATCGAAGATTTCGGCCAATCCGTATGCCTCGTTACTCTCTTGTACAATTACCATCACCCCATTAATATTCTGCAACCAACCTCCGTTATTTGTAGTAGGAGCGATCTGGTTACCTACCGATTCGATCAGGAAGCGTTTGTCTACATCATCAAGCAAACGGAAAGAGAATACATATCTTTTATGGTCGTTATTACCCAGGAAGATCCGGTCTTCTTTAGGGAAACGTGCATAGTTACCACCGCTTAGTGCGTGTTGTACCTCTTCGGCAGTCATTCCTGCATTCTTACCACGCAACAGGTAAAGTGTATCACCTACGTGTGCACCTTCCACAAAGGCCAGACGTGTTTTATTTAATGCACCATATATTTCTTTACCTAAATAGTCGGCATTCTTAACCGAATCCTGTGCATTATACAGGTATTCAGCTTTCACTACCCTATCGTAACGTTTTGTATGGATACAGTTCAACAAATCTTCAAGGGTTGTATGACTTGGATCATCACACCAGATTGTATCACCTGCTGCAATGTCAGGATGCAAAGCAATCATATACTGAGGCATACTTGTATTGAAACGTACATAAGCAGTATCCACATAGAATGTATAAGATGTACCTTCATTTTCCGGGAACTGGTATGAATTAGGCATCGTAAGGAAGCTGATCGTTTTTTTCACCTTCCGCAGAAAGCCCCTCCCGATAGAGTATTTCACCTGCATCTTTTGTTGAACCAGGAGAGCTTTTACCCAGCATTTCTGCATTATTATGGTATCCGTAGAATTTCAACCAAACCGGCGAGTTCTGTGCATCACCTGCTTCTGACGGGTCTTTGTCGTCGAAACGTCTGTAAAGAGGAGAATCATCGGCAACTACTGCAAAGGCAGAAGTTCTGATTTCGCTAGAGAATTTATCATATAATGTTCCTCTGGTTAAAGCTAGCGTATTATCATCTACAGAGGCTTTAAACTCAGCATAGTCATTTGAATTATAAACACCTAAATAAAAAGTTCCGTCTGAATTAGAATATACTTTCCTGCTAAATATAGCTTCAGAGCTCTTTGTGTTAACTTTAGTAAGTACTATTTGACTACGCTGATTTTTTTGTATATACATAAAATTCAATATTATTATCTATTACAAATCTTAAATTCTCCTGTTTTCCATCTTTATCATATACCGGAACCCAATAGAGTCCATTATAATCTGCACTGATAGGAGAATCTGAAGCATTACTGTAATAGTCTACTGAATTATCTGAAGTATAGAAATAAGCGCTTACGATATTTGCTTCCAATAACGCATAATAAGGAGTTTGGGTGGCTTCTACAAAGTTATTTTCTTTCAGGAAGAATGCCTGTGGTTCATGCCCTTCCTCTAATTCTTTTACATAATATTTACGGGTATTTTCATTATAAGCCACATAACTTCCTTCTTTGAATTTAGAGTTAGAAACCCGTAAATAATAAGCGTTTCTCACTAAGTTATCGTATCCATAGATATCATCCCGTACTGCATCTTCAAGAGAAACCAGCAAATATTCTTCTTCTGCATCCACATATAATCCATCTTCTCCACCCGCCAGGCTCTTATCCATTACTAAACCGTGCAGATAGTCAAAGCGATACTTTTCAACTTTAAGTTCATCTTCAGTAAGATATTTATATCCGATCTTTTTATCGGTTGCATCAATTGCTTTTACAGTTATTGTATCTTTTATTGAACCTCTAAAATAGAAATAGGTATCAGAACTACCTTCTACTGCATAAAATTGAGTTCTTGGAGAGAAATAAGAAAAGGCTTCTTCGTCAAACTCCCTGTTTATAATTTCTACCGGTGAAGTTGTTGAACTGGTATTTACTTGTTCAATAGCCCAGTGAGCAGCAGGCATACGTTCAAAATCCTGGTTTTGAACCTGCTGTATCCATCCCCAGGAACCTGCAAGATTAGCAATCAGATAATCCCCATTCCTGTTTATTGTATAAATACCCTTTTTAATAGTAGTCGGAACTAATCCTTTCAATGAATATCCTAAAGAAATCTTGATATTCTGGTCAGCGCAATTCGGTGCTGAGCTACCGACTGCAGTATAATCATAGAATGTTACCATACTCACATCCAACAGATTTGCCATATAGATATAAGCATTAGCAACTAAATTTGTAACATTATTATAATCATCATATACCTCTACCCATGCCGAGCCATCTTTCTTTTGCGAAGCTTCTACTTCATTCAGGTATCCTTCCGACTGGATATAGATCTGATTGCTTAACACTTCATATGTAAACTTAAAGTTGTAAGATTCCTGTAAACGGTAAACAGCGTTTGCATTATCAGTAGTCAGCTTAATTAATTTACTATTATTTTCAGTTCCTTCATAATAGGCAGTATCTACTACAAGATATTTATAGTTATCAGACTTCAGGTCTTCTGTTCAGTTAGTTATTAATTTACATAACCAGAAGTAGCAACATCCTCTGCCCGAAGATCGGATTCTGTAAACAGGTTAACCTGTCCTTCGCTTACTTCTTTATCAAAACTTAAAGCAAATTGCATAGATTCGCTGTTTGTACAAAGTAACTCATTCAGGTCATCTGCGGATAACGGAAGCACATCGTCTAATGTATAAGGTTGAATATTAAATGCGTCTGATACATTTGCCAAATCATTTACCTTAACTTTTTTACCATATACATTTTGCCCGCTATTAGCTATATATACTACATTGGTATCATCTACATAGTAGTAAACCGGAGATGCAGCCTCGATAGCTGTAGAAGAAACTCCGTTTAGCCAACGGGCAATGTTACCACCTAACTGTGCGCTTTCAGTAGCAGAACCCAGGTCAGAAGTATCAAAACTTAATTTTAAACCTGTTTTACGGTTAATGAATGTATATTCAGGAAGAGAAGTTGCCGAAGCTTTATTTACTTCAACTTCCCAAAGATAATTATTTAAAGAAGAAAGGGTAGTTGGTACCGACATGGAAGCCTGATATGACCAACCTTCAGACTCAGTGTCTGTAATAGTTAGAAAACGGGTTCCGTCTCCCAATAAATAGAACTTTCCATTCTCATACTTTCCGGTTTCGACAGTTGATATCTGTGCCGAAGCCATAAATGAGAACGCCAGCAAAAAGCTGGTCAATAAAGTAAAAAATCTTTTGTTCATAATCATTTAATTTAATATTAGTAATAGTGTAATAAAATGCTTATATACCGTTTTTTAGCCACACAAATAGCCGGCTAAAAAAAACGTTCCTTTAATTTAGCCTGTGGGAATGACCGCGTTTGTGCCTTCGTCACAGAAACCAAAGAATTCATACTGATAAGTTAGTAGATTGATAAGAAAGCAGATAGATTAGAAAAAAATCCGGGTAAAACTGTTGGAGTTATGAAAGTTATATGTATTTTTGCTGTACGAATTAAAGGAACGTTTTTTACCATCACTATCTTTTTATATCCACTAATTTTTATTTTTATAATATTATATAATGTACGGGCGTACATTAATTTATAGTATTGTATCTCCCACGCAGCACACATCTTGTTAACTCCCGGATTGGTTATCCATAAAGAATTCTTTTGTTCCTACATGAAATTACAGCCTGAATTTCCAGCCGAAATCAAATAGGAATCCTTGTAAGGGCACCTGCGGGAGGAGCCAATCTCCGGGATAATCCAAGTGGCAAAATGATCTAAGTGGTAGGTAAGAGATTAAGGAGCATGTCCGATCATATGCAATTTTTCAGCTTTTAATGGAGATCTTAAAATAGCAGGAGAGGGGAATTGTTTTTACATAAATCTTACTTGCGGGAAACCGGTTATGAATATAATCAGCATATGTAAAGAATATAACTTGCAGACATGCAGTCTTTTTTATTATATTTACGGGAGTTTTTTTACGTTCCACGATCGTGGAACGTAAAAAAACAGCCCACCTGAGCAGAAAAAGGTACAGAAGAAACAAAATCTAAGTCTATACTAATTTATAAAACTATGGCAGCACAGTATGATTTTTGGAAAAAGCCTGTACGTAATGGAGAAGAAGATGAGCATATCCTGGTTTCCAAAATGATTTCATCCAGTACAGTTAAAAAGGAGGAGTTAATTAAATATGTAGCCGATACAACCTCGTTCAGCCCGGGGGGGATATAGTGGGCGTATTGGATGCATTGATGGATGCAATGGTTATGAACCTCCAATTCGGACGTACCGTTGAACTGGGAGATTTCGGTTTTTTCTCCCTTAAGCTACAGGCGCGGCCTGTTAAAGATAAGAAGGAGATCCATGCCCAGTCGGTTTCGGTGGTGAATGCGAATTTCCGGACGTCGGCTGTATTGAAGCGAAAAGTCAGTAATATTTCCTTAAAGCGGGCCCGGGAAGGATTTGCGTCGTCCGAAGAAGGTTCACCGGAAAGACGGAAAGAATTGTTGAAGAATCATTTTAAAAATCATATTTCCCTCAATGTAGAACAGTATCGCCGGCTAACCGGATTGTTGAAGGGGAAGGCTCTCCGCGAATTACATAAGTGGGTAGAAGAAGGATACCTCGATACCCAGGGAGCAGCGCCTCATATGGTGTTTATAAAAAAGAGAGAGACAGCAAAGGAGTAAGTGGAATGCTTCAGTAACACACCGGGTAGTAGCAGGTATATAAGATGGAAGGCCTACGGAAAGAAAGAGTTCACTACCAATATAATGTAGGTAAACCCTTTCTTTCCGAACTAGATTTTATCCCAGATGGTTACCACCTGTTACTCCATATATTTCGGCTGTTACATAGCTTGATTCCTGTGAGGCAAGGAATACATATACACCGGCTAACTCAACCGGCTGACCGGCGCGTTTTAATGGAGTATCCTGGCCAAATTCAGGTAATTTTTCCTGTGGTTGGCCACCTGATACCTGCAAGGCAGTCCAGATAGGTCCCGGACCTACACTATTGACACGGATACCTTTCTCGGCCACCTGTTTAGCCAAAGCTCTTGTAAAGGCAAGGATCGCACTTTTGCTTGCAGCATAGTCAAGCAGTGTAGGACTTGGCTGATAAGCCTGGATAGAAGAGGTCGTGATTATAGAAGCTCCGGGAGGCAGTAAGGGTAAGGCTGCCTTGATAATCCAAAACAGTGAGAATACGTTGGTCTCAAAAGTTTTTACCAACTGTTCAGTCGTAATATCCTGAATGTCTTTTACTGTAACCTGTTTACCAGCCACCAGCGCCAGGATATCTATGCCACCCAGTTGTTCATTGGCTACTTCAACCAGCCGGCGGCAGAAGTTTTCATCACTTACATCGCCAGGGATCAGGAAAGCTTTACGTCCTTCTGCTTCGATAAGTTGAGCAACCTCTTCTGCATCCTGTTGTTCGGATGGCAGATAGTTGATCGCTACATCTGCTCCTTCACGTGCATAGGCTATAGCTGCTGCACGGCCAATACCCGAGTCGCCACCGGTAACCAGGGCTTTACGACCTTCGAGACGGTTATGCCCGATATAACTTTCTTCGCCACAGTCGGGTTTCGGAGTCATATCGGCCTGTAGCCCAGGAGGGTCCTGTTTTTGTTTAGGAAATCCTTCCTGGCGGTATTGTGTCACCGGATTCTGCATTTCTTCAAATTCAATCTTTTTCATCTTATTCATCATTTAAGTTATTATATATTGATCTATTTTTATAGAAACGTCTGTAACCAAATACTTTTTCCCGTTCGTCCTGTATGCCACATAAACGATTCCTGATCATCTGGGCGGCGATCATACTGAAAGTAATGCCATTACCTCCATAGCCTAAAGCATACAGCATCTTATCGTTGCCAGGCCAGGGCCCTATAAAAGGAAGCCCGTCGGTTGTTGAGCTGAATGTGCCACACCAGGCCATATCGGTAACAAAGAGGATAGAAGGGAAAAGCTTCTTTATTTTTTTCTGTAATATCTCTATTTTCTTTCTCAGCAGGTTGTCTCTTTTTACCGGGTCTTTGAAAGGTTCATCTTCACCTCCTGCAATAATCCGGTTGTCATTGGTTGTACGGATATAGAGGATAGGGTTGCTGTGTTTCCCAGATAAGGCTTTTTCCGGACCACAAATATTTTTCTTCTACCGGCTGTGATACGATTGCATAGGTAGAGGTGAGTTGCATCATATCCTGTGGTAAGAATTTGCCCGCTTCGAATCCGGCTGCGATAATAACGTATTTGCACTTGATCCGGTAGCCGGAAGCGGTTTGTAGTTCATAAGATTCTCCTTTATCTGTAGCTTGAGTGATAGGCGTGTGGGTATAAACTTTCAGCCTATTATTTACCAGGTGATAATCTACCAGATGGGTGGCCATGGCGTAGGCATCTATCTGGGCGGAAGCATTATTGACCAGGGCAGCGGGTGCAATTAGCTGATAGCGGGTATATAGCTCCCGGGTATCCAGATACCCCACCGGCAGCGTATGTTTTGCCCATATCTCATATTCTTTCCGGAGCAGGCCGACATCTTTAGGGGTACTGGCATAAAAAATGCTGGGTACCCTTTCGAAACCGGCATCGTATTCCACACTGACTCCTATCTCTTCTATATCGGCTATCGACCTAAGGCAGGCCTGGTAGGCCATTACAGCTTCTTTTTCACCTATCATTTCCGAGAGTTTACAGAGTGGAGTATCGATCTCATATTGCAGCAAGGCGGTACTGGCAGCAGTACTTCCGGTTGCAATACTTCTTTTGTCGACTAAGGTACACCGGATGTCGGATTTACATAATTCGTGTGCAACCAGTGAACCGGTTATCCCTTCTCCTATAATCACTACATCCGTAGCATGATCGGTGGTAAGTGGGTTGAAATAGTTGTAGAGCGGATTTTTTGCAATCCAGTAAGGTAAGCCTGAGTACAGATCCATTTAACGGGTGCATTTTACATTCAACATGTATTAAAAAGAAGCAGGAGTTACCTGAGTACTTTATCTATCTCCTCTGTATAACTCCATCTTCCTGTCATTTACTTTATAAAAGCCGGCTTATTTACGCTCGTATTTACTCCATTGCAAATTGGTTTCAGGAGTAGCCGATTTTACCTCTTTGCTACGGGCACGGGCCAGTTCTTTATTAATATTCTGGACTGTTTTTTCCGTACGGTCAGTTCCTTCCGGTTCTACTTCCAATAAACCATTGGTAGATTTTACGCACTCCTGCGGATTTTCAATATATTGCCATTCTTCATCCAGACGGGTGCTGATTCCTTCGTTCCAGGGACCGCGGAAATCTTCACCTGACGACATGTTGAAGTATTGGTTGCTATACCGGGGATCGCCCTGAAGAATACCCGGAGGGAAGTTTGGCTGAATCGTATCAAGCGCTGCTTCAAACTGTTGGAAGTGGGTAACTTCGCGGGTCATCAGGAAACGTAAGGTTTCTTTAACTGATGGGTCGTCGGTAAACTGGAGCAGGTATTCGTATACAATTTTTGCCCGTGATTCGGCAGCGATATTTGAACGCAAATCGACTGTAAGGTCACTATTGGCATTGACATAAGCACCACTCCATGGATATCCATTACTATCTGTTACGCTTGGGCCTCCACCAGTTAGTACACAGAACTGGGGGTTGTAAAGTGCTTTGTGGATAAACTCTTCTTTATCACCTTTTCCACCCATTACCTGCATGATCTCTTCGCCGTCGGCAGCATCTTTTAGCTCGCCATTGACTCCGTCGAGCAACATCTGGATCGTAGCACCTACGATTTCAAGATGGCTGAACTCTTCGGTAGCGATATCCATCAACATATCATATTTATCCGGATAGGGATTCCGGCAACTGAAGGCCTGTACGAAATATTGCATGGCTGCTTTCAACTCACCATTTCCACCACCGAATTGCTCCAATAATAAGCGGGCAAAACGTGGGTCGGGTTTAGATACCCGTGCATTAAACTGTAAATCTTTCGAATGATAAAACATATCTTTACTAATTAATAAAGGTTACTATTTACATTTCCACCTATACTACCAGGTGTAAATTCTTTCTGAATATTGTAAGAACACCCGCTGAAACTTAATAGTTTAGCAAGAAATGTTTAATTGATATAATATCTGCAAACGGTTTTAGCAGGAGTTTATAGGAAAGAAGAGGGCTTTCCGGATAAAAGAAATCGCCGGAATCCGTTACTTTTGCAAATTAAAACCAATCAGCAGACAAAAATCCTATGCAGCAGAATACCTTTAAACGGGAGATAGAGCTTACCCTGGACGGGAGCCATACCCTTTATGTACCGGAGATGGATGAGCATTATCATTCTGTGAACGGGGCTATCCAGGAAGCGATGCATGTATATATCGGGGCGGGGTTAGACCAGATAAAGAAGGAGAGCGTACGGGTATTGGAAATAGGGTTTGGAACGGGACTTAATTGCTGGCTTACTTTACTGGAGAGTGAAAACCGGCGGCAGATAACCTATTATAGCTATGAACTGTATCCACTTAATCCGGAATTGATTGCCCAACTTAACTATACACAAGCGCTTAACCGGGAGAATCCGGAACTGTTTGCGCAATTGCATATAGCGGCCTGGGATACGGCCGTTACAATCACTGATCATTTTATATTGAATAAAATTAACGGAGATAGTTCTTCCGGTAGCCTTCCGGAACAAATTGATGTGATTTATTATGATGCATTTGCCCCTGAAAAGCAACCGGAAATGTGGAGGGAAGAAATATTTGAACGGCTTTTTGCATGTACAGCGCCCGGTGGGGTACTTACTACGTATTGTGCCAAAGGGACAGTACGGCGTATGATGCAGAAGGCCGGATATTCTGTAGAAAGAATACCCGGCCCTCCCGGTAAACGCGAAATGTTACGCGCAACCAAACCTGTTTGATACAGGTATATTATTTAATAGTTCTTCAACTTTAGCAGCAAAAGTTGCTTTCGGTGCTGCACCTACCTGTTTGTCCACAACTTCTCCATTTTTAAAGAAAAGTACGGTAGGGATATTGCGGATACCGAACCGGCCAACTACCTCGTCGTTATTATCTACATCCAGTTTACCGATAATTACTTTATCTTCATATTCTGTAGCCAGTTCGTCGATGATAGGACCTACCATCCGGCAGGGACCACACCATTCTGCCCAGAAATCTATTACTACCGGTTTGCCGGAGTTGATCAGTTCTTCGAAATTTGCATCTGTAATTTGTAGTGCCATAATATCTTTATATTAAAAGTTATACGTCTAAACCTTGCTCTTCCTTTTTCCGCTGCCAAAAGTACAAATTCTTTCAGCAGTATCCAATATCATCAGTTAATTTTGAAATCTATATTTTCATTCTCCTTCAAAAAGCTGATTAATTCATGGGTGACATTCAGGCGTATATTATGCGAGAAAAGGTTTAAAGAGACATTGGCTTCGCCATCAATAACTTTAAAGTACAACAAGGTCTGGCCGGGATTGTTTTTGATCAGGACAGAGAGTTCGTTAATCATCGGCTCGTCCAGATGATGGATCGGCACGGTGATATTGATCTTCTCGATAAGACGGTCTTTTTCTTCCTGCAACAACCGTATGGAGCCTATTTTGAGATCGAGCTCACCCGGCCGCCATTTATGGTTTTCCATGCGGGCATTTATTAGCAGGCACATTCCACGGCGCAGGTATTTACCAAATTCAATATAGTCGTTACCGAAAAAGGCTATTTCCGTACTTCCGGTAAAGTCTTCTATTTTCATTATACCATATTGGTTGCCTTTTTTGGTAGTACCTTCCCGTACATCGGTCACTATCCCACCAAACAGGAGCTCCCGGCCAACCAGTGTTTCCCTTTCATTGAGTTCGGCCACACCTGTGTTGCAGGCATAATTAAGGATAATTTTATATTCATCCAGCGGGTGGGCCGACAGGTAAATACCTACCAGGTCTTTCTCTTTGTTGAGGCGTTCGAGGTCGCTCCAGCGTTCACATTTTGGAATTTTGGGCTTACTGATAGAAACAAAGCTATCGTCACCGAACAAAGAATTTACTGCTGTGGATTTGTCTGCCTGGAATTTATTCCCATACCGTACCAGTACTTCCAGGAAGATATCCCCCTTTCCGCAGTCGGTAAAGAATTGTTCCCGCTGAACTCCAAAGTTATCAAAAGCTCCTGCCAGGGCCAGGGCTTCCATATTCTTTTTATTACAAGCTGTCAGGTTTACCCGTTCTACAAAGTCGAAAATATTTTTGAAAGGCCCGTTTTTACGTTCTTCAATAATATTCATTACTGCCGACTCGCCAACTCCTTTCACAGCTCCCAGCCCAAAGCAGATATCGCCTGCTTTATTTACACTGAACTTCAGGATAGATTCATTCACATCCGGCCCAAGTACCTGGATACCCATTGCTTTACATTCGTCCATGAACTTGGTAATATCCGTAATATTGGATAAACTCCGGCTCAGGACGGCAGCCATATATTCGGATGGATAATTGGCTTTTAAATAGGCTGTCTGGTAGGCTACCCAGGAGTAACAGGTTGCGTGACTTTTATTAAATGCATAAGAGGCAAACTTTTCCCAGTCGGCCCATATTTTGTTTAAGACTTTCGGATCGTGTCCATTACTTTTACCTCCGGCAACGAACTTTTCCTTCAGTTCATTCATCTTATCGATCAGCTTTTTACCCATTGCTTTACGCAGGGCGTCACTTTCACCACGGGTAAAATTGGCAAGTAATCGCGACAAAAGCATGACCTGTTCCTGATACACGGTAATTCCATAGGTATCGTTGAGGTAACGTTCCATAATAGGAATATCGTACCGGATCTCTTCACGGCCGTGTTTACGGGCAACAAATGAAGGGATATAGTCCATAGGGCCCGGCCGGTAAAGGGCATTCATGGCGATCAGGTCTTCAAACTTAGAGGGTTGAAGTTCTTTGAGGTATTTCTGCATACCGGCAGACTCGAACTGGAATGTACCGGTTGTTTTGCCCTGGCAATAGAGTTCGAATGTTTTCGGGTCTTCCAGGCTTACCGTATTGATATCAATCTTTTCGCCACGGGTAAGGTATACATTTTCGACAGCTTCCTTGATAATGGAAAGGGTTTTCAATCCCAGGAAGTCCATCTTGATCAATCCGGTTTCCTCAATTACCGAACCTTCATATTGGGTAACCAGCATTTCTTCGCCGGTTTCTTTATCTTTTGCAGTACTGACAGGAACTACATCTGAGATATCATATTTCCCAATAATCACTCCACAGGCATGTACACCGGTATTACGAACATTCCCTTCCAGCATTTGTGCATATTTAAGCGTATCACGCAGGGTAGGGTCGGGCGAGGAAGCTGCTTCTTTTAATTCGGGTACATATTCTATGGCAGCCCTTAAATTAACTTTTTTAACATCAGGGATTTTATCGGGCACCAATTTAGCCAGCCGGTTAGAGTCTGTTAGTGGTAACTTCTGCACCCGGGCTACATCTTTAATGGCCGATTTGGTAGCCATTGTTCCATACGTGATGATATGTGCAACTTTTTCCTGTCCGTATTTTTCAGTTACCCAACGGAGCACCTGCCTGCGTCCGTCATCATCGAAGTCGACATCGATATCGGGCATAGAGATACGGTCGGGATTCAGGAAACGCTCAAACAGGAGGTTATATTTAATAGGGTCAATATCTGTAATTCCCAAACAATAGGCCACTGCCGAACCGGCTGCCGAACCACGTCCGGGACCTACGAAGACACCCATTTTCCGGGCCTCATTAATAAAGTCCTGCACAATCAGGAAGTAGCCGGGGAATCCCATACGTCGCACTGTTCCCAATTCAAAGTCCAGCCGCTCCGTAACTTCTTCGCTAAGCGGTTCTCCGTATTTACGTTTAGCTCCTTCGTAGGTAAGATACCGGAGATAATCGTCATCATTTTTAAATTGTTCCGGGATCGGGAAGTCAGGCATCAGCGGTCCGTTATCAATAGAATATAATTCTATCTTATTCAGGATTTCCAATGTATTGCTCAGTGCTTCCGGGACGTCTGAAAAGATACGGTTCATCTCTTCAGTTGATTTCATCCACTCCTGCTTGGTATAACGCATACGGTTCGGATCGTCAAAATCTTTGCCGGTGCTCAGGCAGATCAGCCGGTCGTGTGCTTCAGCATCTTCTTCATTGACAAAGTGTACGTCGTTGGTGGCAATTAGTTTTACATTATGTTTCCGGGCTAATTCTATCAGGACTTCGTTTACCTCTTTTTGTTTTTGATAGGTAGTCTGGTCGGCATTAGGCTTATCGGTCTGATGACGTTGCATTTCCAGATAATAGTCGTCTCCAAACAGATTTTTAAACCATTCAATAGATTCACCAGCCTTTTCCGGCTGTCCCTTCATAATAAACTGGGGAATCTCACCCCCCAGACACGCAGAGCAGACAATAAGACCTTCATGGTATTTTTCCAGCAGTTCTTTATCAATACGGGGCCATCCGTAAAAGCCCTCTGTCCAGGAAAGAGATACCATTTTAATAAGGTTCTTGTATCCCTGCAGGTTTTTAGCCAGCAGGATAAGGTGCCAGCCGCTACGGTCTTCTTTTTCAGTCTTGGTATGCCGTCCGTTCCTGGCGCAATAACATTCACAACCCAGGATAGGTTTGAAAAGGGCTGCCTTGCATTCGCTGATCTTGGCAGAAAGTTTTTTCATCCGTTCCTGTTCTTCTTCAGTCGGATTAGTCTTCTCTTCCAGTAATTTCAGCTCTTTTTTGCAGTCTTTAATGGTACTCTGGTACTTGCTATTCTTCTTTTTTACTTTATTGTAGAATTCTTTTATACCAAACATATTACCGTGGTCGGTCACGGCAATCCCTTTCATATTATCTTTTTGCGCTTTTTCAATAAGGGCATCAATAGACGCTTGCCCGTCCAACAACGAATATTGTGTATGGACGTGCAAATGAATAAACGGTTCCATATATTATCAGTAGATTTTTTACAATTGATTTACTTCCGTAAAGGTACTTAATTATTCTTAGAGTGACCGGGAGAACTTTATAATTTTAGTTTCTTTAGTGAATCTCAACGGTTAAAATATAAGTATCGGAAAGTTGGCATTCCTCATATAATTCATGGGTAAAAAATGGAAAATATAGATAAAACTTTTATCTTTATTAGCATATAACAAACATTTCCGGATGAGAAGCATGAAAAAGACTATCCTGTTACTATTTCAGCTATTGTTGATGATGCCGCTGGCCGCTAAAGTGACGCCGGGTGTACGTGTTGGGGGAGCTTATTCTTCACTGGTACACAAAGTGGAAAAACAATATCATTCCGGAGCACGGTTTGGTTTCAGTATTGGGGGTATAGTGGATATTCCCGTATACAAAAAATTATCTGTCCGGCCGGAGGTTGCATTTGTCAACCAGGGTGGTTCTTTCCTGATCAACCAATGGGAGGTGGAAGAGAATCATTTGTATAACCGTTATAATTATTATGCTTTACAGGTACCCGTAAATGTGGTTTATCCATTCCGTTTTTCAAATGTAAAACTGGATGTATTTGCAGGGCCGGCATTTGATTTTTCACTTTTTGGGAAAATGAAGAGCTGTGGTGAAAGGCGCAATATTTACTTTGGTGTGAGTGAAGACAAAGACCTGAAAACGTTTGACTTGGGAGTAAATGTAGGGATAAGCGTAGAATACAGAAAATATTTCTTTTCTATCCAGGCCCTTTGTGGTACCTTGGACAGGCGCACGGTTAAAAATGAAGGTGAGACTTCCCTTTACCAGAACAATGTAACTTTTTCATTCGGTTATTTCTTCCGTTAACAGGCTACCTCCTGATTCTTAGTATTAAAAAGAAGAATAAAATTTTTCTATTTAAAAAGAAAAACACTACCTTTGTAAGCCGATTATTATCCAAATGTACTAAGAGTTTAGTTCTTAGCACGTTGTTGCTTTCAGTGTCCGTTAGCAACATCCGGGCTGGAATGAAAACTTGTTTTTTAAGTTATTAATTAAAATCATTTTAAAAGCAGTGGATACTTTAAGTTTTAAGACCATTTCTGCAAACAAAGCAACTGTAAACAAAGAATGGGTTATTGTTGACGCAACAGACCAGACTCTGGGACGTTTATGTGCAAAAGTCACCAAACTTTTGCGTGGCAAGTACAAACCCAACTTTACCCCACACGTTGATTGTGGTGATAACGTAATTATCATCAATGCAGACAAAATCGTTCTGACAGGTAATAAGTGGAACGATCGTATTTATTACAGATATACCGGTTATCCTGGTGGACAAATTCCTTTTACTCCGGCTGACCTGATGAAAAAAGGTGAAGACCGTTTGTTCAGAAAAGTTGTAAAAGGTATGCTTCCCAAAAATCGTCTGGGTGCAAAATTGCTGAGCAATTTATATGTTTACGCAGGTACTGAGCACAAACATGAGGCTCAACAACCCAAATTAATCGATATAAACTCACTTAAATAATAACTATGGAAGTAGTAAATGCAATAGGAAGACGTAAAGCTGCGGTTGCCCGTGTATACGTTAAAGAGGGTTCCGGAAAAATTACTATCAACAAACGTGATCTTACTAATTATTTTCCTTCTATAATCCTTCAGTTTGTTGTAAAACAGCCGCTTGCTAAATTAGATGTTGCTGAAAAATATGACATCAATATTAATTTAGGTGGTGGTGGTTTTAAAGGACAGTCTGAAGCTGCCCGTCTGGCTATCGCCCGCGCATTGATTAAAATCAATCCGGAAGATAAACCTGTATTAAGAGCAGAAGGATTCGTTACCCGCGACCCACGTGCTGTTGAGCGTAAAAAACCAGGACAGCCTAAAGCTCGTAAGAGATTCCAGTTCAGTAAACGTTAATGTTATTTATGAGTTTCTTACAAGTAAAGTGCGTTTAGTATCTAAATTATCGGGACTTCTTTTACATGCTGAAATGTGGGAGGACTACCGGATAATTGATGTTAACAACAGAATGTAAACGATTTAAAAAAAGAATAATGTCAAGAGTTAATTTTGATCAGTTATTAGAAGCCGGAGTTCACTTCGGACACTTAAAAAGAAAGTGGAACCCCGCAATGGCTCCTTATATTTTCATGGAGCGCAATGGTATTCATATCATTGATTTATATAAAACAGTTGCTAAAGTAGACGAAGCTGCAGAAGTACTGAAAAACCTGGCTAAATCAGGTAAAAAAGTATTGTTCGTTGCTACAAAAAAACAAGCCAAACAAATTGTTGCTGATAAGGCTTCCTCAATTGGTATGCCTTACGTTATCGAGCGTTGGCCGGGTGGTATGTTAACAAACTTCCCGACTATCCGTAAAGCCATCAAAAAGATGACTACGATCGATAAGATGACAAAAGATGGTACATTTGATAATCTTTCCAAAAGAGAAAAACTTCAGATCACCCGCCAACGCGCAAAACTGGAAAAAACATTGGGTTCTATTGTTGGCCTGACCCATTTACCTTCTGCGTTGTTCGTAGTGGATGTAATGAAAGAACATATTGCTGTACGTGAAGCTAACCGTTTAGGTATTCCGGTATTCGGTATGGTAGATACCAACTCTAACCCTGCTAACATCGACTTCGTAATCCCGGCTAACGATGATGCGTCTAAATCAGTAGATGTAATCCTAACAGCTATCTGCGAAGCAATGAACGAAGGTTTACAGGAACGTAAAGCTGAAAAAGTTGATACGGAAGCTGCAGGCGAAGGCGAAGCTCCAAGAAGAGAGCGCGTAAAGCTAAAGCTGTAAAGAAATCTCCTGCTCCTAAAAAAGAGGAAGAGACAATCGAAGCAGTGGCCGACGAGACCGCAAAAGAAACAGAAGAATAATATATTTTTCATTCTATCCATGTGTCAACAGTGCGGTTAATGAAATCTTGTTAAGCTGCAAGTTGACACATTGTTTTTTTAAGACCTTTCCGGACACTATATTACAGAAACAATAAATTAAAAGATAAAAAATTATGGCAGTTACAATGGCTGATATTTCCAAACTTCGCAAAATGAGCGGAGCTGGAATGATGGATTGCAAAAAGGCTTTGGAAGAAGCTGGTGGTGATTTCGATAAAGCAATGGAGATCATCCGTAAAAAAGGACAGGCTGTAGCCGCAAAACGTTCTGACCGCGAAGCTGCGGAAGGTTGTGTTCTCGCTGCTAGCAAAGAAGATTTCGCTGCAATCGTTGCATTGAAGTGTGAAACAGACTTCGTTGCTAAAAACGGTGAGTTTGTTTCTTTGACGCAAAGTATCCTTGACGTTGCAATGGACAAAAAACCTGCAACCAAAGAAGAATTGCTGGCTGCACCTTTAGCAGATGGCCGTGCAATACAGGATCATATTACTGACCGTATCGGTGTTACAGGTGAAAAAATGGAACTTGGTTTCTATGAATTTGTAAACGGTGCTGCTGCTGTGTCGTATATCCATCCAGGTAACAAACTAGCTACAATCGTTGCGTTCAGCGGAGCTATCGAAAATCAGGCTGCACGCGATGTAGCTATGCAGGTTGCTGCAATGAACCCTGTAGCTGTAAAAGCTGATGAGGTAGACCAGAAGATCGTTGATTCTGAAATGGAGATCGCACGTGACAAGGCACGCCAGGCAGGTAAACCTGAAAACTTGTTAGATCGTATCGCAGAAGGTGCTTTACAGAAATACTACAAAGAAAATACTTTGTTACAACAGGATTTCGTTAAAGATTCTAAGATAACTATTGCCCAGTATCTTCAGAGCCAAAGCAAAGAACTTACTGTTACTGCTTTCAAACGTGTAACGTTGAATGTAGAATAAGAAAGAGACTTTCAAAAATAAAAAAGTCCTGCTTCTCCTTTAGGAAGCGGGACTTTTTTATTTTTATCTGTCCTAATTATATTTATCAATCTATTAAGGTCTTTTCTTTCCACGTTCTAAACTCTTTATCCGGCAATAAAGGAATATAAGTTATTTTTTCTTTTGAGACATCCTCTGCTCAAATCCGGTTATATGAGGCTTGCATATATTGTTCTATAATTGCTTCGTAATATTCCATAGCCAGTTTGCTAATAACAAAAATATAAGAACAAAAGCCACACTTCGTCTTTGTACAAACAACTTTATCTTTTGGAAAACTTTATAAAAAGAGTCGCTGTGAAATAAATAATCTTTACAAATCCATATGCAGGCGATGATCATACAGAAAGAGGTTAATAACCCTAAGGGATTTATTGTGAAGGCACCTCTATAATCTCCAAATAAAAAAGCAGTGACAGAGCGGGTGGAACCACAGGCAGGACAGGGTAAGCCGGTTAATTTATAAAATAAACACCCTAAAAAAGGTAAACTCATATTATATAAATTCAAAACCGTCCAAACCGATCCTACCAGTGAAAGAAACAGAATAGATTTATATAATCTATCCCTATTCATTTCTTCATACCTGAATGCCTCCCAGCATCATAAACATTTTTTGCTTATTTTTTTCACGGGTAGCAGCCTGAATCAGAAACCAATCAACAATACTCCAGATTCCAAAGCCTCCACAAGTAATAAGTTTACCAATTCCAACTCCTGTATCTCCAATCATAAAACGGTCAAGACCTAATGAGCCAGCCAGAATAGAAACAATTAAAATAGTAGTAGGATCTTTAAATTGTATCATGCTCATTACTCCGGCCTTGTCTTCATCCAGTTCTAAAAGTTTTTCTCTAATAAAAGGTAAATCATAACTTTCAAAATACTTACTGTTTGACATGATGAACATGTCCGCTTTTTGTGCATCCATTGCTAATAAAGAATGAGTTAGTTAAAAATAGTTTGTAAAATTATGAAAAATAACTGAATTATAAAGATTTAGAAATTAAATATGTATGTTTTAATTTTTAGAATATCATCTTTATACTATTTTGACATTAGTTCTATTAAAAAATAATGATTAAGCTAATACTGAAACCAATAAAAAAAGAGGATGTAAGCTTTGCCCTTACTATCCTCCTTATATTTTATAATAATATAAAGCTACTTTTATTGTAAAGCAGCCAGTGCCTTTTTAATACGGTCCATAGCTTCTACTATATTTTCATCAGAGGTAGCATAGCTCATACGGATACATTCAGGAGCTCCAAAAGCCGCTCCACCCACACAAGCAACATGTCCTTCTTCTAAAAGATACATAGCCAGGTCAGCTGCATTATTGATTTTACGATCGCCAGCTGATTTACCATAGAAAGAATCACATTTAGGGAAGAGGTAGAAGGCTCCCTGTGGATTATTTACTTCAAATCCCGGGATCTCCTTTGCCAACTTGACAATTAGGTCGCGACAGCGTTCGAAAGCTTCACGCATTTCTTTTACCGGCTCCTGAGTTCCGGTATAGGCTACTTCTGCTGCGATCTGGGAGACAGAGCAAGGTCCGGAAGTATATTGTCCCTGTAGTTTATTACAGGCAGAAACGATCCATTGAGGACCAGCGATGAAACCAATTCTCCATCCGGTCATTGCATAGGCTTTGGAAACACCATTTATAATTACTACGCGATCTTTGATTTCCGGGAATTGGGCAATACTTTCGTGTTTACCTATATAATTGATATGTTCATAAATTTCATCTGCGATAATTATGATCTGAGGATATTTTGCTAATACCTGCGCCAGACCTGCTAATTCTTCTTTAGAATATACAGAACCGGTAGGATTAGATGGTGAACATAAAATCAATGCTTTTGTTTTAGGCGTGATAGCTGCTTCCAGCTGCTCCGGTGTAATTTTAAAATCCTGCTCAATACCAGCATATACAAAAACGTTCGTTCCTTCGGCCAGCTTAACCATTTCCGGATAACTAACCCAGTAAGGAGCAGGAATAATAACTTCGTCGCCTGCACCAATAATCGCCATGAGCACATTGCACACAGATTGTTTTGCACCGTTGGAACAAAGAATCTGAGCTGCAGTATACTCCAGCCCGTTTTCTTTCTTAAGCTTCTCTACAATTGCATTTCGTAAACCGGGATAACCTGGGACCGGAGAATATCTGGAATAGTTATCATCAATAGCTTTTTTAGCCGCTTCCTTGATATGGTCTGGTGTATTAAAATCCGGTTCTCCCACACTGAGATTGATTACGTCGATACCCTGAGCTTTCAGCTCATTACTTTTTTGCGACATCGCCAGGGTTTCTGATGGCGATAAACTTGCTAAACGTTCTGAAACTTGTGTCATGAGACTGTTTTTGTATAGGTTGTTTTAAATTGATGTGTTAAAATAATTATAAATCGCGATTATTACAACATTCTGTAATTTATTTGACATTTCTCAGCAGATGCCCCATACGTTCCTTTTTGGTTTTCATATAGAACTCGTTATAAGGATTAGGTGTTACCTCTATAGGTATATTCTCTTCTACGGTTAATCCGTAAGCTTCAAGGCCTACTCTTTTAACCGGGTTATTAGTTAGTAAACGCATTTTTGTGACACCGATACTCCGTAAGATCTGAGCCCCTACTCCATAGTCGCGCTCGTCGGCGTTATGCCCCAGATGTAAATTGGCATCCACTGTATCCAGCCCTTCTTCCTGCAGTTTATAGGCTTTCATCTTTTCCATTAAACCGATACCTCTTCCCTCCTGGCTCAGGTATACCACTACCCCTTTACCTTCTTTTTCTATCATCTGCATAGCAGTACGAAGTTGTTCTCCGCATTCGCAACGCAGAGAACCAAAAATATCACCGGTAACACATGAGGAGTGTACCCGTACCAGCACCGATTCGTCCAGAGTAAATTCTCCTTTGAAAAGGGCAACATGCTCCAGGCCGTTACTTTTCTGGCGGAATGGAATCAGGCGAAAGTCACCATACTGGGTAGGCATATTGACTTCTACTCCTCTTTCCACCAATGATTCTGTTTGTAAGCGATAGGCAATCAGGTCACGTATACTGATAATTTTTATATCAAACTTTTTTGATACTTCCATTAATTCCGGTAAACGGGCCATCGTTCCGTCTTCATTAATAATTTCAATCAATGCTCCGGCCGGATATAATCCTGCCAATCTGGCCAGATCGACAGCCGCCTCCGTATGCCCTGCCCGGCGTAATACTCCTCTGGTACGGGCTCTTAACGGACTAATATGCCCCGGCCGGCCCAGGTCGGTAGGTTTGGTTTTAGGATTTGCCAGCGCCAGAATGGTTTCTGCACGGTCAAACATAGATACACCTGTAGTACAACCTCCACCTAGTTTGTCGACTGTAACTGTGAAAGGGGTACCTAATACTGAAGTATTTTTTGAGACCTGCATCTCCAACTCCAGTTCCATGCAACGTTCTTTCGTAATAGGAGCACATAATACACCTCTTCCGTAAGTCATCATAAAGTTGATTTTCTCGGGTGTAACCTTTTCTGCTGCCACGATAAAGTCGCCTTCATTCTCACGATCTTCATCATCAACAACAATAAGGAATTTACCTTCGCGGAAGTCTTCTATTGCTTCTTCAATGGTGTTTAGTTTTATTTCGCTCATATTATTTGATATAATTTTATTGTTTATTGAATGCCAGGATTCCTGCTCAAGCTTCCTTCTGCTTATCCAGATAGTTACGGATAATTGTACTTAATTCTCCGTCAATTTTTATAATTGCCTGGATATCCTGTCGTAATAATTTTCTTCTATAGATAGCTATCAGATATAAGGGAACACCCAGTGGAAAAAGAATAGCCAACACAGTACCCAGTGGCCTGTTTACGTTAAATTTTACCAATTCAAAACCACTTATCACAGGATAGTCCATTAATTTATTCAGTATAAGTAACTGGTCTGAATTGCCAAGTTCTTCAATGATCTCTTCCAGAGTAGCTGAAATTTTTTGTGCCTCTTCATCGCGGGCTCCCTGCTTCCAGAACTGGAAATAGTTTATCCAGCGGGCATGTTTATCCAGATATTTTTGTCCCTCTGCAGAAAGACTTGTAAGTTTATCGAGGATCGAAAGATAATCGAGGCTAAAGATAATAACTTCTTTACGCTCGATCTTACGTCCCTGACGTTTACCAAAAATATTTTTTATGGCATTCAGGTAAGTATCTGCATTCAGGATAACAGAATCGTTTACAGCCTTATAAGTAAGGAAAATTCCCAGTGGAGCTAATACTGCCGAACTGAGCCACATTCCTTCCCAGGCTTTCCATATTCCGTCACGTGCCATTTTAAATCCGATATTATCAATTATATAATAGATAATAAAGAGAATAACAGATATAACAACCGGCATTCCCAGCCCACCTTTCCTGATAATGGCACCCAAAGGAGCACCAATAAAGAAAAAGATCAGGCAAGCAAACGATAAAGTAAACTTTTTATGCCATTCGGTAAGATGTCGCCGTACTTTATAGGCTTCATCTCCTAAAGTGGCAGCTTTGAAGAAATAATCGTTCCGGTTGCTTTCAATCCGGCTTTTAGTCCTCGACAGTAAGGCAGCTTTACTTCCGGGTGTTTCTGCCTGGTATAAGCTATCATAATTTAATGTAATAACAGGTTTAGGTTCGCTCTGCTGTACTTCAGTAATATCTGCCTTAGCCTGTTTTTTTGCGGTTGGAGAAGTGAGTGTACGTTTATAAGAGGCATCATATACTGCTATTGAGTTAACTGCTTTTACACTATCCAGTCGATAAGTCATAGAATCGATTGAAAACTGCAGATCCTGCAAATTCTTTCCCATATACTGGTTCTGCATAAAAGATTCGTCCGTACGATTAAAGTTTGCATCAAACTCAATCAGGATATCTTTGGTATCAAAAGACTCACGCCGATAAGGTACAGCCGTTTTTACTCCCGCGTTACCGGATTGGCTTCTCAAATTTTCAAAAGACTCGCCATCATATAAGGATAAAACAAGGAAGAGTTTATCAGCAGACATCTTTAGCCGCCCTGAATCAGCCACAATTACCCGGGCATTATTAAAACCGTCAGAATAATCATAGATCATCATATCCTTTAACAGACCGGTCTTATTATCTTTTTTCTTTACATATACGTTATACCCTGTAATCTCTTTATAGAATACTTCTTCAGGAATATCCAATTCAGGCGATTTTTGCCGCATAGAGTAAAGAAGGGAATATAATTTCACCTGTACAACAGGCATTACATTATTCTGGAAGAAAAAAGCCCCCACACTTATGAATGCAATCGTAATAATAAGCGGGCGCATAATACGGATCAGGGGAACTCCGGCCGATTTCATAGCCAATAGTTCCAGGCGTTCTCCTAAATTACCGAATGTCATGAGGAAAGCCAGCAGGATAGCCAATGGAAGAGCCATAGGAACAAGGAAGAGGGCGGCATACATAAGCATTTCTGACAAAACAGGAATTCCAAGTCCCTTCCCAACCATGTCGTCAATGTAACGCCAGAGAAATTGCATCAATACAATAAACAGACAGATACTGAATGTCATAATGAACAACGGCAGGAATGTCTGCAGCATGAATATATATAATCGTTTTATTTTCAACATCGCCTATCCGATTGACCCGGCAAAAGTAGTGTAAAAAACGATAAGGAGAGGTATCTTTTATGTAAAAGTACGCTAAATGCCTAGGGTTCTTTTAAGTTCTTCAACCTGAGAGTCCCATAAATCAATCGTATCAGACTTTTCATCCGCTTCGGCAAAGTCGGTTATTTCAAGTGTTATACCACCTGTAAGTTCGATCGGGTAAATATCAAATTGAAAGTAAATATCTTCATCCTCTTCATCTATCCAGCGATAACGAACACTGGCTTCGGGTTTTATAGAAACAATTTCGGCAGTTTGTTCATCTTTGCTCCAGCTGAAAGTATAATTATTATCATGAATAGAAACATCCTCTGCGAACCATGCAGATAAACCGGAAGGTGTCGTAAGATGATTCCAAAGGCTTCTGCGGGATACTTTATCAAACACGTATTCTATATGAAATTTTTCTTTCTTCATTACTTTTATTATTTGCGCCGAAAGGTACGTAAAAGAATTGTATCTTACTAACTTATCTATATGAATTTGAGTTTAAGAAACCCTGATAAAATCAGAAGAATCCAAAGAAAAAACATTTTTTTGCCATAAATTGTTGCAAAGTCGAAAAAATACTTCTACTTTTGCAGCGTCAAAATGACAAATAATGGCGAGATAGCTCAGCTGGTTAGAGCGCATGATTCATAATTATGAGGTCCCCGGTTCAATCCCGGGTCTCGCTACCCCGAAAGCCTGTTAATCCATGTGATCAACAGGCTATTTGTTTTATATGGAGATTACTCGAAATGCGTCTATTATGTAATTCCTCATTAATTTTTTATTAGCTCCATATTATTTAAAGCTAGTTTGTTATTCAACTCTGCAAGTTATTGAAGTGTCAAATTTTCTATCTTGATGTAAAAGAGTTTGCTGCTATGCTTTTACCAAACATATGAAAAACGTGTTTCCAGTAGCTTTTTTAATTCATGTGTTCAGCCGAATACATTTGATCTGAACATTGTTTTCATAATTCTATTTGTTTATATGGTGAATATATTTAAGCGCTCCAAAGCCAGTAATCAATAATACATTGTTTGGCCTCTTCTTTGTAGTCTATGTTGTAAAAATCACAGGCTACTATTTCTGTCATAGCTGCCAGTTCCTTAGTAATTCTTTTTTCTGCTGCAAAATATAATATTAAATCTACAATTACCTTGGAAAAGATTGATAGCCTGATTTCCCCTATTTAACTTCTTGATTTAAACAAAAATATTATATACTAACTATCTTATCTTTAAACTTTTTTAGTAAAAACATTACAAATTGACTTTATATTCAAATATAATTTCTTTTATTTGTCAAATATAGCCTCTTATAGCTTTATTCGATTAATACCGTGAAAAATGAGTGAACCTATTTTAGCAAACGTTTATATAAGATAACTATCTAAAAGGCAGCTCAGAAGTTTTTAGTAAGAAAGAAATGAATCTTATCCATAAATTATGTCAAAAAATAAAAAACAAAATACGCTATTTATTCTCCTGGTTGGATACCTGGTTATTTCTTGTGGACACAAAGAACAGCAACCTAATTTTCAGATAGACGGTACTATCAATGTCGATTCGGGTAAAGTATGCCTCTATTTCCATAAGGATTATATACCGAATGAGGAAAAGACCATAGTTGCAGAAATTAAAGACAGGAAGTTTTTTATTTTCGGATACATTCCTGAGTCACAGAGCGTATTCATAGATCTGGATAATGATACTCTTTACGGTTCTAGTTATATGTCATCAGAATTCATTATCGATAAAGGGTCACAGACTCTTACCATCGATACCAACTTGTCACGGGAAGTCCCTGTAGTTAAAAACAAGACCATGTTGGAAGAGTATCCGGACTATTTAGCTTTTCATGAAGAGATAAAGACAAAATCTGATTTGTTTTATCAAAAAATGGATAGCTTAAATAAACTTTATGACTATAACTTACCCACCTCGGTAGGCCTAATGGCAGCTCAGGAAAGGAAAGCTGTGCATAACGCAAGTGATAGCATATTATTAAGATACACAGAAAAAAATCCGGACTCAAAACTTGCATTCTGGAGATTGATTCGTTGCCGTAGGGAATCCATTTCCTGAGTTTAATTGTCAAAATACAAATGGAGAAAATTTATCGACTGATATTTTTCTTAAAAACAGATTTACATTGGTCGATTTCTGGTACAGCAATTGTAGTCCCTGCCGGAGGCAGTTCAGTCCGCTGAGGGACTTGTAGAAACAATATGGTGAGCGTGGATTTGAAATAGTTGCCATATCTGTAGATCTAACCAAAAATAAAGATGAATGGGAAAAGCTGATTGTTGAGGAAAAGCTTGTCTGGAAACAATATTGGGACAAAGATGGAGAAGAGTCCCGTAGATTTTCAGTTCAGGTGTACCCGACTAATTATTTAATAGATCATACGGGTAAAATAATAGATAAAGATCTCTCTATGGATGAATTAGGAGCATTCTTAAGCTCTCAAATTTAATTCGATACATTGCTATTATGCACTCTATAGTTTTTGTTATAATATATATATAGGAAGAATTAATATTACAAGAGGCTAAGTTTGGTATTCCGGCTATTACACTATATATATGAAGATCCTGCCAGATCTCCTGAAAATCTACTTGCTATTGCAAACACCTGGAAAAAACATCCCGATTGGGAATATCGTTTCTGGGACAAACAAATGATTCCTGATTTTTTGGAATACTATCATGCCCGTCCATGTATTCTAAAGAAAATAGAAAATGTATTTGCTATTCATTATTGTTTAGGTTCATGGCGGCCGCAAACTACTGAAGGAAAGGCATGGCTAAAAAAACAATTGAAGTGAAAAAATTTCCCTTCTTCCGCCAATTGGACAGTATGGATTGTGGTCCAACCTGTCTCCGTGTGGTTGCGAAATACTATGGTCGCAGTTATAGCATCCAGAATTTGCGGGAAAACTCATTTATCACTCGTGAAGGAGTTTCTATGTTAGGTATAAGTGATGCAGCCGAAAACATAGGATTCAGAACAACCGGTGTGAGAATATCCTTTGACCATTTTGTCGAAGATATGACTTTTCCCTGCATACTTCATTGGGAGCAATCCCATTTTGTGATATGTTACGGAATAAAAAAGAGATTACAGTTAATTATAATCTCCTTTTTTATTATTTCTCCTGCGAATAAAATGTCATATCTGAATATCCGGCATATATCCTGCCGGAATGCTTTACTCCTTTTGGTATATAATACCGGTCTCCTTTATAATAAGTACCAGATACTCTATTTATAATTAAATCGATTTTTCCTTCCAGCACCACCGTCCATTGACTTTCGTGACTATGCTCCTCCAAATCGATATCTTTGTCAAATTCCATAAAGACTATCTGGTGACCTGCTCCCTGAGATAAATAAGCCTCTACTCCATCTGCGGAATTATTGATTTCCGGCAATGCGGTAATTATAGGCGGAAAAATCTTTGACATACTTTTAGACTAATTATTATGGTTATCACTCTCCCTGATATGTAACCTATATAACACACACTATTATACGGAGAACAAAAATAATTGAAAAACTTAGCAATAAGCAAAATAGACAATATTTTTTATAGATAAACCTTACATTTTCTTATTCTTATCTTTTCACCAGCTAATAATATCTGGTGCTATAGACCCAATTATAATATATAACGTATATAAATAGATCTGAATTAAAATTAGCTTATTTAAATTGAAAAAGTATCTGCCGTATTGTCATTTTGCCTGACATACTAAATTAGTTTAATAAGCGGAATCACTTTGGCATACCATTTGTTAGATATCCTATAGAACGAATTTAAAATCAACAAAATAGATAATAATTAAAATATAGATAAATTATGGGGAAAATTATCGGTATTGACTTAGGAACAACCAACTCATGTGTTACTGTATTAGAAGGTAATGAACCGGTTGTTATTACAAATAGTGAAGGTAAAAGAACTACTCCTTCTATTGTTGCTTTTGTAGAAGGAGGCGAACGCAAAGTGGGTGATCCGGCAAAACGCCAGGCTATCACCAATCCTGAAAGGACAATCTTTTCTATCAAACGTTTCATGGGTGAAACCTATGACCAGGTACAAAAGGAAATAAACCGCGTACCTTATATGGTAGTAAAAGGTGATAATAATACGCCTCGTGTGGATATTGACGGACGGCTTTATACTCCACAGGAAATTTCAGCAATGATTCTTCAGAAAATGAAGAAAACAGCTGAAGACTATCTGGGACAAGAAGCAAGCGAAGCTGTAATTACCGTACCAGCATACTTTAGCGATGCACAACGTCAGGCTACTAAAGAAGCAGGCGAAATTGCAGGACTGAACGTACGTCGTATTGTAAATGAGCCGACTGCTGCAGCCTTGGCATATGGGCTGGATAAATCAAACAAAGACATGAAAATTGCCGTGTTCGACTTAGGTGGTGGTACATTTGATATCTCTATCCTTGAGTTAGGCGATGGTGTATTTGAAGTAAAATCAACTAATGGTGATACTCATTTAGGTGGTGATGATTTTGACCATGTGATCATCGACTGGCTGGCAGAAGAATTTTTAAGCGACGAAGGTATCGACCTGCGTAAAGATCCTATGGCTTTACAACGTTTGAAAGAGGCTGCTGAAAAAGCTAAGATCGAATTATCAAGCACAACCGGCACAGAGATCAACCTACCCTATATTATACCGGTTAACGGTATTCCAAAGCACCTGATTAAAACACTTACACGTGCTAAATTTGAGCAACTCGCTGACAAGCTGATCCAGGCATGTATTGAACCTTGCCGTAAGGCCTTAAGTGATGCAGGTTTAACAACTTCCGATATTGATGAAGTAATTCTGGTAGGAGGTTCAACACGTATTCCTGCTGTACAGGAAGTTGTTGAGAAATTCTTTGGCAAAGCTCCTTCCAAAGGGGTAAACCCAGACGAAGTGGTAGCGGTAGGTGCTGCTATCCAGGGAGCTGTATTAACCGGTGAGGTTAAAGACGTTCTTTTATTAGATGTAACTCCGCTCTCATTAGGTATTGAAACAATGGGTGGTGTGATGACTAAACTGATAGATGCAAACACAACTATACCTACTAAGAAATCGGAAGTATTTACAACAGCTGCCGACAACCAGCCTTCCGTAGAGATCCATATTCTACAGGGAGAACGTTCACTGGCAAAAGATAATAAATCTATCGGTCGTTTCCATCTGGATGGAATTCCTGCGGCGCAGCGTGGTGTTCCACAGATCGAAGTTACTTTTGATATTGATGCCAATGGTATCCTGAACGTATCTGCCAAAGATAAAGGAACCGGTAAAGTGCAAAGTATACGCATCGAAGCTTCCAGCGGCTTGAGCGATGATGAAGTTAAACGTATGAAAGAGGAAGCTGCTGCCAATGCCGAAGCCGATAGGAAAGAAAAAGAACGGATTGATAAGCTGAACCAGGCGGATAGCATGATTTTCCAGACTGAAAAGCAGTTAAATGAACTGGGCGATAAACTGCCTGCTGATAAAAAAGCTCCTATTGAAGCTGCTTTAGCCAGATTAAAAGATGCTCATACTGCACAAGATGTTTCAGGTATTGATGCAGCAATGGCAGAATTGAACACCGTATTCCAGGCTGCAAGCCAGGAAATGTACAACGCACAGAATAATGCACAGGGTGGAGCCGGATTTACAGGTGGACAACCTGGTGGCAATAATGCAGGTGATAATACTGCTAATGACGGTAGCGTTACAGATGTAGATTTTGAAGAAGTAAAGTAATCTTTCCTTCAAATAGTATAAATAAAAAGCTATTCTTTATCAAGAACGGCTTTTTATTTACAGTTATATAAACTTCAGTTATACTATTTTATTAGTTTAAATGTATCAGCATCTTTCCCTACAGGAAACTTTTTCCGCAGCTCATCCAATACTTCTTTCTCTAATGTGCAGGTACGGGTAAGCTCCTTTCTTTTACCGGCATTAGCCAGCTTTTTTCCTTTAGGAGAAATAATCATAGAATCACCCTCATAAACGATTCCTTTACCATCTACGCCTACCCGGTTGACACCACAGACGAAACACATATTTTCAATTGCACGGGCCTGTAATAAAGCACGCCAAACCTTTTTACGGGGTTCAGGCCAATTGGCAACATAGACCAGTAGATCATATTCGTTCCCTACATTACGCGTCCATACAGGAAACCGCAAGTCGTAACAAATCTGTAAAAAAATATTCCATCCTTTATAACTAACAATTGTACGCTTATTGCCGGCTGAGAAAGATTTATGTTCGCTACCCATCCGGAATAAATGGCGTTTATCATAATATTCCTCTTCACCTTCAGGGGTTATAAAGAAACAACGATTATAATATTTTCCATTTTCACAGGCAATAAAACTACCAACAATAGCCATTTGATATTTCTCCGCCCAGAGCTTTACGGTGGATATGGTTCGCCCATCAATCGGCTCTCCCAGTTTTTCAACATCCATGGAAAAACCTGTTGAAAAGGTTTCAGGTAAAACCGCCAGGTCAGTTTTTCCACTTACCCGCCGGAGTAACTCACCATAGTAACCAAGATTCTCTTCTTTGTCCTCCCAGATAATATGGGACTGGATCATACTTATACGCAAATTGTCAGCCATTCGTTATATATTAGAATTATCAGATATTTGCAAACTGCTCGGGATGACGCGCTGTTACTTCCCGGTAATAGGAACGTATGGTATGCATATCCTCTTCTATATTTCCGGTAGGATAAAATACCGTTTTCAGCCCTACCTCTTTTTTCTCATAATCCAGATAGGCTAATAAAATAGGGGCATGGGCATTTAATGCAATATAATAAAAGCCTTTTTTCCATTCCTGAGCTCTCTTCCGGGTAGCTTCCGGCGTAATTGCCAGATGAAAAGTTGTGCGCCGTTCAAACTCCTGCACCATCTGGTCGGTAACAGAAGTATTCTTCTTACGGTCTACCGGCACACCTCCCAGTCTTCCGAAAATCAGATTAAAAGGAAAAAAGAACCATTCCTTTTTAATAAGGAATTTTGCGTTATAGCCGATTGAATTATAAAAAAGTTTTCCTAAAAAAAAGTCCCAGTTACTCGTATGAGGAGCTACGCAAATCACACATTTCGGAATATTGTCGGTCCACGGCCCGATTTTCCATCCTGCTAGTTTTAATAATGCCTTACTGAGCGATTTCTTCATTCTTTCCCTTTTTTTACACAGATCTTCCAACTCCTGTTCAATTGAGTCGAATTCTGTACGCAAATCCACCTTTAGTTTATTGTAATATTCTTTTACCAGGATTTTATTATCTTTTCCGTCAGGACGGCTTCCCCTTTTTATAAATTCGTCTTGCATATTTAATATATGCGTCATTACCTGCTCCAATTTTTCCTGGTCAATATCAATAACAAACAGTTTGCAAAACAATGCTTCTGTAAACAAATCTTCCGTAAGATAAGTAATTGTCTTTTTTTTAAAACTCTCTTATTTGCCATATTTTCATTTTTATATGATATCTACAAATCTACAAATTCCTTATTAAATAAGTGTTAAAGGTAGGGAAAAAGATAAAATACTTTATATTTGCAGTCGTTTAAAATTTTACGAACGTGAACTAAACGATTTATGGACAAGACAAAAGCTATGCCGGAATACATCTTTGAAAGCAGCTGGGAAGTGTGCAACAAAGTGGGTGGTATATATACGGCACTTTCGACTAAGGCCCGCACTTTACAACACATGCTAAATGACAAAATCATCTTTATCGGGCCTGATGTATGGAGGGAAAATAACGCTCCGGATTTTATTGATGATAAAAACTTATTTGCAGACTGGCAACAACATGCAAAAACCACAGAGGCTTTATCTGTTAAAGTAGGCAGATGGGATGTTCCTGGAACTCCTCCTGTCATTCTTGTTGATTTCAGACCTTTCTTTGCAGACAAAGATGCGTTGTATTATGCTATGTGGAATGATTTTAAAGTGGATTCTATGCAAGCATATGGCGATTACGATGACTCCTGTATATTCGCGTATGCTGTAGGAAAGGTAATAGAAAGCTTCTACGGTTTCTATAAGTTGGAAAATAAACAGGTGGCAGCACTATTTAACGAATGGATGCTGGGAATGGGTGCCTTATATGTAAAAAAGCATCTGCCTAAGGTAGCAACTTTGTTTACCACACATGCTACCTCGATCGGACGTTCCATAGCTGGTAATAATAAACCATTATATGCCTATATGGATGGTTACAATGGCGACCAGATGGCAAATGAGTTAAATATGGAAGCAAAACACTCCGTAGAAAAGCAGGCGGCTCATCATGTAGATTGCTTTACAACTGTAAGTGATATTACCGCATGCGAATGTTGCCAGCTACTCGAAAAAGAACCACACGTAACTCCCAACGGATTTGAACCGGATTTTGTCCCTCAGGGAAAAGATTATAAACAAAAACGGTCGGAGGCCCGGCAGGTATTAATTAATGTTGCCGAAAAATTATGCGGATGCCAAATTGATAAAGAGGCTCTGCTGATTGCTATCAGCGGTCGTTATGAATATCGTAATAAAGGAATTGATGTATTTATAGAGGCTATGAACAGCCTGCGGCTTTCCAATAAGTTAAATACAGAAATTGTAGCTTATATTATGGTACCAGGATGGGTAAAAGAGGTACGGGCAGACCTGAAAGAGGTGGTTGAAAACAATATACAATTAACCAGCCCGATGCAATGTCCTTTCATAACTCACTGGCTCAACCAGATGGAACATGATAAAGTATTAAACTACCTGTACCACGCCGGTTTTACCAATGCTGAGACAGAAAAACTTAAATTAGTATTTGTTCCCTGCTATCTGGACGGAAAAGATGGAATATTCAATAAGTCTTATTATGACCTGCTGGTCGGTATGGATGCAACCATATTTCCCTCTTATTATGAGCCATGGGGATATACTCCTCTGGAAAGCATAGCATTCGGAATACCCACTATTACTACCAACCTGGCGGGATTCGGCTTATGGGCTACCAAAAACACACAAGTAAACCATATTGATGAGGGTGTTGTAGTAACGAATCGCACAGATTATAACTATTTTGATGTTGCAGAAGTCATCACTTCCTCGATCCTGGAACTTGCACAAAAAAATAAACGACAAGTCTCCGGTATACAAAAGAAATGTTTCGAACTGGCAGCTAAAGCCGAATGGAAACATTTTATTGTTTACCACCAGGAAGCATTCGCGATTGCGCTGGCAAACGCAGCAAAAAGAAATTGTTAAAAACCTTAATAATTAATCAGATAATACTATCTTTGCAACTGTTTATAATACAGGGAGTAAAAAATAATACGGTTTTTTATCTTCTAAAAAACATTTAAAAACTTCACTATAATGAAAATTAAAGCTAACAATGCAAACAGCCCGGTATGGAAGGAAGTATATTCACGCTCCATGCTTCCGGAGGCTTTGCAACCACTTTACGAAATCGCAACTAACCTTTGGTGGGTATGGAATCATGAAGGAGCTAAGTTATTTGGTAAACTAGACAAACAATTATGGGAATCAACCGCAGGTAATCCTGTATTGCTGCTTCAAAGCCTTTCTTACAAACGGATGGAAGAGATTATGGCAGATAAAGCTTTGATGTCAGAAATTAAAAGTGTTTACGCGAAATTCAGAGAATACGTTGATTTAAAACCAGACACCACTAAACTATCTGTTGCTTACTTCAGTATGGAATATGGTTTGACCAACGTACTTAAAATATATTCAGGAGGTCTGGGTGTACTGGCAGGTGACTACCTGAAAGAAGCCAGTGACAGTAATATTGATCTTACCGCTGTAGGTTTCCTCTATCGTTACGGTTATTTTACCCAGTCTCTCTCTTTGGAAGGCCAACAGATTGCTAATTATGAAGCTCAGAACTTTAATACCTTACCATTAACGCAGGTAATGCAATCTGATAATGAACCTATGGTTCTTGAAGTTTCTTATCCGGGCCGCACAGTATATGCACATATCTGGAAAGTAATGGTGGGACGTATTCCTTTGTACCTGATGGATACAGATATTCCCCAGAATAGCGAATGGGATCGTTCTATTACACACCAGTTATATGGTGGCGATTGGGAAAACCGTATGAAACAGGAGTACCTGTTAGGTATTGGTGGTATCCTGATGTTGAACAAATTAGGCATTAAGAAACAGGTTTATCATTGTAATGAAGGCCATGCTGCCCTTATCAATGCACAACGACTAGTTGATTATATCCAGGGAGGCCTTTCTTTCAATGAAGCATTGGAAGTGGTTCGCTCTTCTGCCTTATATACAGTACACACGCCGGTTCCTGCCGGACACGACTATTTCGATGAAGGCCTGTTCGGACGTTATATGGGGGAATTCCCTGCTAAATTAGGTATTACCTGGCAGGAGTTTATCGATATGGGACGTGAAAACCCGGGTTCTAACGAGAAGTTCTCTATGAGTGTATTTGCACTGAATACCTGTCAGGAAGTAAATGGTGTAAGTTGGTTACACGGAAAAGTATCACAGAAAATGTTCGCTCCGGTATGGAAAGGATATTTCCCCGATGAATTACACGTTAGCTGGGTTACCAATGGTGTACACATGCCAACATGGACTTCTACCGAGTGGAAAAAATATTTTGCTAAGAACTTTGATAAGAACTTCCTGAGCGATCAATCTAATAAAAAATACTGGGAAGCTATCCAAAATGCTCCGGATGAAGATATTTGGAAAATCCGCCAGACTTTAAAGAAAAAATTAGTAGATTATATTAAAGTACAACACAAAAACAACTGGTTGAAAAATCAGGGTGATCCTTCTAAAGTAGTCTCTGTACTGGAAAAAATCAATCCGAATGATGCACTGTTGATCGGTTTCGGACGCCGTTTTGCGACTTACAAACGTGCTCACCTGCTATTTACTGACCTAGATCGCCTGGCTAAGATCATTAATAACGAAAAATATCCAATCCAGTTCGTATTTACAGGAAAAGCCCACCCTGCAGATGGTGGTGGACAAGGTTTGATCAAGCATATTGTTGAGATTTCACGCCGTCCTGAGTTTTTAGGAAAAATTATCTTCCTCGAAAATTATGACATGCGTCTGGCACGCCACTTAATTGCCGGTGTAGACGTATGGTTAAATACCCCTACCCGTCTGCTGGAAGCTTCCGGTACATCAGGGGAAAAAGCAGAAATGAATGGTGTACTTAACTTCTCTGTACTTGATGGTTGGTGGTATAAAGGTTACAAAGAAGGTGCCGGCTGGGCTCTGACGGACAAACGTATCTATGAAAACCAACAGTATCAGGATCAATTGGATGCTGCTACGATCTATCATACACTGGAAACAGAAATCCTTCCAATCTACTATGCTAAAAACAGTAAAGGATATTCTCCGGAATGGATTCAATATATTAAGAATTCTATGTCACAGATCGCTCCTGACTATACCATGAAACGTATGCTCGACGATTATATTGACAGATTCTATAATAAACTGGCAACCCGCTCTGCCCTTATTAAAGAAAATAACTATGCAAAAGCAAAAGAGATCGCTGCATGGAAAGAAGATGTAGCACGCAACTGGGAAAACTTCTCTGTTGAATCATTCACTTACGATCAGGACTTCACTATAGACGGCCCTGTAGTAGGAAAAGAGTATATGTTTAATGCGGTGATCGATCGTAAAGATATGAAAGGCATGCTGGGTATTGACATGGTTGTTACCAAAGAAAACCCAGAAACCCATGAAGATGAATTATTCCTGGTAAATGAGTTCAAATTAATGAAGGAAGAAGGTTCTAAACTGTTCTTCGAGTTAAAAATGACTCCTCACGAATCCGGTATGCATAAAATGGGATTCCGTGTTTATCCTTCAAACAAGGATCTCCCTCATCGCATGGACTTTGCTTACGTTCGTTGGATTTAATATTATATATTAAAGTTAAGAAAAATATATTAAAGTTAAGAAAAGTCATCCTAGTCCAGGGATGACTTTTTTATGTCTTCCCTTTTCAAAAGTACATAAAAAAACTGCTCTAACCGATGCCAGAGCAGTTTAAACACTAATCCTTTAATGTTTTGTAAGCTGTGAGGACTAGTTAATTAATTATTTATTTGTCCAGGATCGCTACCGTATCACAGGCGATCATGTATTCTTCATCCGTAGGAACTACGATTACAGTAACCTTGCTATCCGGCGTACTGATTACCATTTCCTGGCCGCGCATGCCATCATTCTTTTCTTCATCCAACTTGACACCCAGGAACTCCATATCTTTACATACCTTAGAACGGGTTCTCCACTGGTTCTCACCCACTCCACCGGTAAATACAAGCACATCTACCCCACCGAGAGCAGCCGCATAAGCACCAATATACTTCTTGATCCGGTAATCGTATACGCTCATAGCCATAATTGCTCTTCTATCGTTTTCATCAATAGCATCTTCTATTTCACGCATATCCGAAGAAATACCCGAAAGCCCATACATACCACTACGATTATTGATCAGATAAGAAAGCCCTTTTGCATCCAATCCCTCTTTATCCATAATATAACACAACGCACCGGCATCTACATCTCCACAACGGGTACCCATTACCAGCCCTTCCACAGGAGTTAATCCCATCGTTGTATCTACACTCTTACCGTCTTTAATAGCAGCAATCGAACCCCCATTACCCAAATGGCAGGTAATAATACGTTGTTGCTCGTAAGGAAGTCCTAATACATCGCAGGCACGTTTGGAAACATACCGGTGACTGGTACCATGGAAACCATACCGACGAATTCCATATTTTTTATATAGAGAATAAGGTAAGCCATACATATAAGCATAGTCAGGCATAGTCTGATGGAAAGCAGTATCAAACACACCCACCTGGCGAATACCTGGAATCAGGGCACTCATTGCACGAATCCCTTTCAGGTTAGGTGGGTTATGCAAAGGAGCCAAGTCAATACATTCCACTAATTTACCGATTACTTCGTTATCGATTTCAACACTACTCTGGAAAACCTCTCCACCATGAACTACACGGTGTCCTACCGCTCCGATCTCATTATAAGATTGAATACATCCGTATGTTTCATCAGTCAGGATACTAAGGATAAATTCGATTGCCACATTATGTTCTGGCATATCCTTTTCCAATACCACTTTTGTACCGTCGGGTTGTGTAAATTTGAGGAATGAACCTTCTAATCCTAATCTTTCTACTTCTCCCTGTGCCAGCACTTCGTTTTTATCCATATCAAATAATTTATATTTGACAGAGGAGCTACCACAGTTTAATACTAATATTTTCATTCTTTTTTATTTGTAAGTTCTTTATTACAGATTATTTTGCAGCTTTAGCACCAATAGCCTGGTTACTGGCAATAGCAACCATTTTATAAATATCATCCACAGAGCAACCACGGGACAAATCGTTAACAGGCGCTGCCATTCCCTGTAAGATAGGGCCAACAGCTTCCGCATCTCCTAAACGTTGTACCAGCTTATAAGCAATATTGCCCACCTCCAGGGTAGGGAATACTAATACATTTGCCTTCCCTGCAATTTCGCTTCCGGGCGCTTTTTTAGCCCCTACTGCTTCTACCAAAGCAGCATCGGCCTGTAGCTCGCCATCCACTTTCAGATCCGGAGCCAGTTCTTTTGCCAGGCGGGTAGCCTCCACTACTTTGTCCACCATCTCATGCTTTGCACTTCCTTTGGTAGAAAAGCTTAACATAGCTACACGCGGCTCAATACCTACAATATCACGGGCAGTCTGGGCAGTTGCTACTGCGATCTGCGCCAATTCAGGTGCAGTTGGGTTAGGCATCACAGCACAATCGGCAAATATCAGGATTCCATCCTTTCCATAAGACTTATCCTTTACAAACATCAGGAACGCACCCGATACACAGCTAATACCGGGAGCTGTTTTGATAATTTGCAAAGCAGGACGCAATACATCTCCTGTTGTATTCTGGGCACCGGCAATCTCCCCATCTGCATCTCCGGCCTTAATCATCAGGCAGGCCAGATACAAAGGATCTTCAACCAATACGGCAGCTTTTTCAGGAGTCATTCCTTTCTTTTGGCGTAATTCTACTAACAGATCAATGTAAGCGGCTTTCTTTTCGTGGTTTTTCGGATCTACAAGCGTAGCTTTATTAATATGGTTCAGGCCAAATGTGGTAGCCAAACCATTAATTTCATCCGGATTGCCTATAAGGATAATATCGGCAACCTCATCAGCTAATAACTGATCTGCAGCTTTCAGGGTTCTTTCTTCTGTTCCTTCGGGAAGAACAATACGTTGCTTGTTAGCTTTTGCACGTGCAATAATTTCTTGCATTAAGTCCATAATGGAGATTTTTATTATATTTTAGTAAAATTGACCGTTTACGGGTACAAAATTAAAGAAAATGCAATATAGAGATTGCAATTTTCATCAAAAAAATCATCTCCACCTATCAAATTCAGAACATTTAACTATAATTTTTAATTAAACGCTCTCCGGAAAGGATTTGTTGTAATTCTTCGGCGGTTATATTGATCTCCAACTTACCTTTTTGGGCAACAGAGATCTTTCCTCTCTCTTCAGACACCATAATTATTAACGCATCTGTTTCCATCGACATCCCCAGTCCCGAACGGTGCCGGAGTCCGAGGTCTTTGGGTAAACTGGCATTTTGCGCTACCGGTAAAATACATCCGGCAGCTCTGATCTTATTATCTGCAATAATCATCGCTCCATCATGTAACGGGCTATTCTTGAAAAAAATGTTTTCGATCAGCCGGGCATTTACTTCGGCGATGAACATCTCACCGGTATGTTCATAAACGGTTAAGTCAACTTCCTGTTGTATAACAATCAATGCACCGGTCTTTTTACGCGCCATATTCATACAGGCAAGCACTACCGGAGTAATATATTTTCCTTTAGCATCTTCTCCGTTCTCTTTCTTAAAGATCTTGGTAATGAATTTCCATCCTCTATGTGAACCTACAGCCAACAGGAACCGGCGGATATCATCCTGAAAAATAACCACCAATACAAAAATACCTACGCTAATGATCTTGTCCAGGATAGCTCCCATCAACTGCATTTCCAGAATCTGGGAAACTAATATCCAGACAACAATAAAAGAGATCACTCCGCTAAAAATAGCAAGTGTTCCCGAATTCCTCATCAACTTATAGGTCTGGTAGAGAAAGAATGCTACCAATAATACGTCAATCAGGTCTTTTAAGCCGAAATTCATCCACATACAAAACCTATTTTATCCTGCTGTCGTTATTTTCTTTATTAATTTTACTGCTTCTACCGCCTCTTTTACATCATGTACCCGCAATATATCCGCCCCGTGTAACAAGGCAAAACTATTAAGAACTGACGTCCCGTTAAGACTTTCCAATGGGGTTACACCAAAATAGTTATAAATCATACTTTTACGGGATATGCCCACTAATAAAGGCAGATCAAAATTTTTAAATTCTTCCAGGTGATTCATTAGTTGATAATTCTGATCCAATGTTTTACTAAACCCAAATCCCGGGTCAATAATAATATCATTTACTCCTAATAAACGCATTTCAGTAATGCGGGAGGCAAAATAGATCAGGATTTCTTCCACCAGATCAGTATACGACGTATATCGCTGCATAGTCTGGGGAGTACCTTTCATATGCATCATTATATAAGGAACCTGCAAATCAGCGATCGTCTGGTACATGGTACTATCAAGTCCGCCTCCAGATATATCATTAACGATAGCAACACCATACTTTTCCACACATAAACGTGCAATATCCGCACGGAAAGTATCTACAGAAACAATTGTATCCGGATAGTGCAGATGAATAATTTCCAGGGCAACTGCCAGCCGTTCCATTTCTTCGGCAGGTGTAACTTCTGCAGCGTCCGGACGGGACGAATAGCCCCCAAGATCTATTATGTTCCCTCCCTCCGAGAGAATTTGTTCTATGCGTTCATGTATAGCCTGTTCATTCTGTTTACGGCTGGCAGCATAGAAAGAGTCGGGAGTAATATTTAATATTCCCATTACCAGTGGAGTTTCCAGCGAAAGAAGTTCTCCCTTTATATTGAGTGCTTTATGATTCATTATCTATTTTCCTCATAAACATTTCCCTACAAATGTAAGGAAATAATATAATATCACTTACTTTTGTTATTAATAATAAGCTAAGAAAAATAAGCTATGAATACCTCTGAATTGTATGAATTATTTATTCATCATCCGCTAATAACCACCGATAGCAGGCACTGTTCCAAAGGTTCTGTTTTCTTTGCATTAAAGGGAGAGCGGTTTGACGGCAATCAATATGCCCAACAAGCATTGGCTAAAGGGAGTATATATGCTGTTATTGATAATCCGGATTATTATATAGGTGAGCGAACGATCCTGGTAGAAGATACATTGAAAACGTTACAGGAACTCGCGGTAAAACATCGGAAAGCGTTGGGTATACCTGTAATCGGTATAACCGGCACGAACGGCAAAACCACAACCAAAGAATTACTGGCCAGTGTCTTATCTACAAAATTCAATTTGCTCTATACAGAGGGAAATCTGAACAACCACATCGGAGTGCCTCTCACTTTGCTCCGCCTTACCCATGAACACGAATTGGCTGTTATTGAAATGGGAGCCAGCCGTCCCGGAGATATTAAAGAGCTGGCTGAAATTGTACAACCCAACTTTGGAATTATCACCAATGTGGGAGAAGGACATCTGGAAGGATTCGGATCATACGAAGGAGTTTTCGCTACGAAAACAGAACTGTACCAGTATATAAAGCGAACTAAAGGCATCTTATTTATTAATGAAGAGAATAAAGAACTGCTAAATGCTGCCAAAGGAATTGAGCAATATACCTATGGTTACCACGACACTGCCTTTACTTCCGGGCAAATCGTAGAGAGCAATCCGTTCCTGGTATTTAACTGGAAACAACAAGGAAAGATCAATCAGGTGGAAACCCAGCTTATCGGCTCATATAATCTGGATAATTTATTAGTTGCCGTTACGGTAGGACGTTACTTTAAAATTCCTTCGGGACGGATTAACAGGGCCCTTGAAGCATATGCTCCAACAAATAACCGTTCACAGTTAAAAAAAACCTCCCGCAATACGTTAATTATAGATACTTATAATGCCAACCCCACCAGTATGCAGGCTGCTTTAGAGAACTTTGCCTTACTCAAAACCTCACCGAAAGCAATCATATTGGGAGATATGGGTGAACTGGGAAGTAAAAGTGAAGCACTACATACCCGGATCGTGGAAAAAATAAAATCCTGTCCTTTGGATAAAGTATACCTTTGCGGGGAGAACTTCAGCAAAGTTGCTTCCGGCCTGCCTACTTTCAAAACAACGGATGAATTAAAAGAAGAATTGAAAAGAAATCCTTTAACCGGATACCATATCTTAATAAAAGGTTCACACTATATGGCACTCGATACAATTACCGGCCTGCTATAAGCCTCCAAAAAGTATTTATATGAGAATATAGCTAGCTCAGGAAGCAAAGCTCCTGAGCTAGCTATATTCTCATATCGCCGCCAATGTAGCCTTTATAAACTCCCATGTTTTAGCCACAGAAGATATATTTATTCTTTCATCCGGAGAATGAGGGAATTCAAGGTCAGGCCCGATAGAAATCATATCCATATCCGGATAGTTACCCTGTATAATGCCACACTCCAGGCCGGCATGCATTACTTTAACTGCTGGTGTCTTCCCATATAGTTTAGTATAGGTCTCCAACATAATATTTAAAATAGGAGAATTTATATTGGGTTGCCATCCATTATAAGCACCACCATACTCAACCTTTGCACCCGCCAATGCAAAAACACTTTCCAGGCTCGAACAAACTGCATATTTACGGGTCTCAGAAGAACTTCTAACCAGAATTTTCACTTCAATCACCCCTTCCGAACTTACCACTACTGCCAGGTTGGAAGAAGATTCTACAGTTCCCGGGAAATCATGCAACATACTGATTACTCCATTCTGGCACCCTTCGATCGCATTGATCAATGAATCCTGAATCTCTTCCGGGATCAGGGTAGCCGGCAAATCAACCATCTCCGCTACAAAAGTTATATTTTCTTCTATCCCTTTATATTCCTGTTGGCACATATCCGCATAATCCGCTACCAGCTCCCATAAAGCCTCTGCATTATCACCGGGAATCGTAATGACCGCAAAGGCCTCCCGGGGAATAGCATTCCGTAACGAACCACCTTCCACAGCAGCCAACCGGGCACCGTAATCGCAGACAGCCTCTTTAAGGAAACGGAATAAAAGTTTATTGGCATTTGCACGTCCTAAATGAATATCCACACCCGAATGTCCACCTTTGAGGCCGGTCAGGCTCAGTTTAACAGCCACATCACCCTCCGGAATAAACGTATCATCTTTGTATTGAAAAGAAATATTCAGGTCTGCACCACCGGCACACCCTACAAAAAGTTCCCCTTCTTCTTCCGAATCACAATTCAATAATATATCCCCTTTCAGGAAACCAGGCTTTAAACCGAAAGCACCATCCATACCCACCTCTTCATCTACCGTGAAAAGGGTTTCAACCGGCCCATGTACCAGAGTGTTATCGGCTAAGACAGCCATAGCCAATGCTGCTCCGATCGCATTATCAGCTCCCAGGGTAGTATCGCGAGCGGTCAACCAATCTCCATCTATATAAGCTTGGATAGGATCTTTCAGAAAATCATGATCTACATTCACATTCTTCTGGGGTACCATATCCAGATGAGACTGGAGCGTAACCGTTTTACGTCCCTCCCTTCCCGGACTGGCCGGCTTACGGATCAGGACATTTCCCACTTCATCCTGTAAAGTCTCTAATCCGAGTTTGTTACCAAACACTTTTACATACGAGGTGACAGCTTCCATATGGCCGGTAGGACGGGGAATTTGAGTAAACTCATAAAAATATCCCCAAACAGCTTGTGGAGCAAGGTTCCTGATTTCTGCAGACATAAACGTTAATAGTTTTAAATTAATATTTCACATCGTATACTATACGATCTTTTATCATTTAGCTTCTACCACAGACTCACTTCTGTTAGTAAGAGGAAGAGCTATAATAGTAACCAACCCAACTAAGCCGGTCCAGACGGTTTGTGCCGTATGAACAATCAGTGCAAATGCAGCCGCATCCGTTTCTTTCACGCCAAAGCATACCAACGTAGCGATCACCATAAAGTGCCAGGGACCAATCCCGCCCTGTACAGGCACTACCACTCCGATACTACTCATTGTAAAGGCAATCAGTCCTACCGAAACACCGAGGTAGCGGGTAAAGTTAAAAGCAAAAAAAGTAATATAGAAATAAAGGAAATAGCCGCCCCATATCATGAATGTCTGCAACAAAAATTTCCATTTCTGCTTCATCTTCCAGATACTTTTCATCCCTTCCCATATATTCCTCAGCATTGCCCTGGCTTTCTGGATGAGGGTAAAGTTACTCATATAAGTGAATATGAACCAAATTATTGCCCCAATAATTACAACAACTACATAGATCCAGATAGAATTAAACATCGACTTAAATCCTTCCAGGATAGCCGGGTTTCCGACAAAGAAGTTGGAAAAGAAATCTATATTAAAAGCAAAAATAGATAAGGTGATCAGCCCTACCATAATGGTATCACTTACACGGTCTATAAATAATGTACCCAATAATTTGGTAAAAGAGATATGCTCATATTTACTTATAACTCCACAACGCCATACCTCTCCCACACGGGGAAGTACCAGATTGACAGCATAATTACCCAATACGGCATTTATAACGTTACTTGTTTTATAATGTTCCCCCAATGAAGAAATAAGCAATCCCCAACGAAGCCCCCGAACCACATTGGCTCCTAAACCAAATAACAAGGAAAAAAGGATAATATCATAACGAACGCCCCGCTTAATTACTTCCCAGATCTCCGTTGTATCCATATTACGATACAGGAACCAAAGGAGCAGACAGCCTAAAGTAAGGGGTAGGAATACTTTTATGAACGTACTCAGGGATTTTTTTAAATTCATCTGACACAGGATTCTTTTAATTATTTGTTGTATTTTTGTGCATCTGCAAAGATAACACAATATTTAAAAAGTCAGAAATATAGCACCCAAGTGAATGAGATTAGTTAAGCCCAAAAAAGCGTTAGGCCAACATTTCCTGAAAGATTTACAGATTGCACAACGTATTGCTGATACGCTATCGGATTATAAAGACCTCCCTATACTGGAAGTGGGGCCGGGGATGGGCGTTCTAACCCAATTTCTGATTGAAGCCGGACATGACCTTTCCGTTGTTGAACTCGATATGGAATCAGTCGTTTATCTGGAGCGTAACTTCCCGGTATTAAGTGATAAAATAATCGCTGAAGACTTCTTACGGCTAGACCTGGGGAAATTATTTCCCGGCCAATTTTGTGTAATTGGTAACTATCCTTACAATATATCCAGCCAGATATTCTTCAAAGTACTGGATTACAAAGACCGGATACCCTGCTGTTCAGGCATGATACAAAAAGAGGTAGCCGAACGTCTAGCGGCCGGTCCGGGTAGTAAAACATACGGGATCATCAGCATACTTTTGCAGGTATGGTATGATATCGAATATCTTTTTACAGTGAGTGAACAGGTATTCTCGCCACCCCCAAAAGTAAAAAGTGCCGTTATCCGTATGACCAGAAATAAGCGTACGGAGCTGCCATGCGACGAGAAACTATTCCAGACAGTTGTAAAAACCTCTTTTAATCAACGCAGAAAAACATTGCGAAACTCTATGAAGCCCCTATTAGGCAAAGAGTTTCCGGACTATCAGCTACCTATTTTTGATAAAAGACCGGAACAACTCTCCATCGACCAGTTCATAGAATTAACCATAATGACAGATAAGTATCTGAATAAGTAACCCCTCGCATGATTGAACTAACAAAAGAATACATCGAAAATCTGAAAAACATCATCGCCGACAAAGATGATGCGAAAGCCAAAGAACCGCTTAAAGATTTGTACCCGGCAGATATTGCAGAGCTGTATGAGGAATTAAATTGAAAGAAGCCATCTACCTATACCTGCTACTGGACGGAGACACTGCCGCAGATGTATTAATGGAGTTAGACGATGAAGACCGGCATAAGCTCTTAAAAGAACTTCCTTCCGAACTGATCGCCAAACGCTTTGTCGACAATATGGAGACAGACGATGCGGTAGACCTGATCCGCGGGCTGGATGAAGATACACAGGAAGAGGTCCTTTCGCATATTGAAGATGTTGAACAGGCCGGTGATATTGTAGACCTGCTTAAATACGACGAAGATACAGCCGGGGGATTAATGGGTACCGAAATGATCGTGGTAAACGAAAATTGGAGTATGCCCCAATGTATTGATGAAATGCGTATGCAGGCGGAAGAGATGGATGAGATTTACTATGTATGGATGAGATTTACTATGTATATGTAGTAGATGATGACGAACGGTTAAGAGGAGTACTTCCCCTTCAAAGACTGATTACCAATCCGTCTGTTTCAAAGATTAAACACGTAATGAAGAAAGAACCTATTTCAGTGCACGAAGGTGATACCATTGAAGAGGTTGCACGCACCATTGAAAATATGACCTGGTAGCCCTGCCGGTTGTCGATAGCATAGGCAGGCTGATTGGCCGTATCACGATCGACGACATAATGGAAGAAGTGCGCGAACAACACGAGTGCGATTATCAGCTGGCATCCGGTATCTCCCACGACGTAGAAACTTCCGACAATGTATTCATGCAAACAGCCGCCCGCCTGCCCTGGTTGCTGATTGGTATGATAGGCGGCCTGGGAAATTCCGTCCTACTGGGTAACTTCGAGGCTAATTTTGCTTCGAACCCCAAAATGGCACTCTTTATACTGCTGATCGGAGGAACCGGTGGGAACGTAGGTATCCAATCTTCAGCTATTGTTGTACAGGGACTTGTCAATAATACCCTTAAGCCGGGTAATATTATGAAGCAGGTATTGAAAGAAAGTGTGGTTTCCCTGATTAATGCCAGTATCATCAGCCTGATTGTTTTTGTTTACAATTTCTTTATGCTGGGTGATACAGGTATAACAGCATCCGTCTCCCTAAGCCTTTTCTCAGTAGTCATGTTCGCTAGTATATTTGGTACGTTAGTGCCCATGACCCTCAACAAGATGAAAATAGACCCGGCACTAGCCACAGGTCCTTTTATTACCATTACCAATGACATCATAGGAATGATGATCTATATGCTTGTAACTTCTATGCTAACTTAACTGCAGGTATGTTAAACAATCCTTATACCGATTCCTATTCCTGAGAAATCTCCCCTGTTATAACTAATTTTGCATGCAAATAAATAGCAGCATGCTTAAAGAAATATTCTATATATTACTTTTTTATTTTACCGGCGAATGCATTAGCAGTACGATAAACGGCATTATTCCCGGAAGTGTGATCGGGATGGTTCTGCTATTCCTGGCCCTTCTCCTTAAAGTAATCAAACCGGGAAAAGTAAAAAGAGTATCGAAAATACTTACCCGCAATATGGCCTTTTTCTTTTTACCGGCTGGCGTGGGACTTATGGATGCATTCGGTACTATAGCAGAATCCTGGGTGACAATTATAACAGTCTCTATCATCAGTACCTTCCTGGTTATCGCTACCGTCTCTTTTCTTCAGGAAAAAACAGGAAAGGAGCTAAAAGATGAATAACCTGCTTGATTCGGATATTTTTTCACTTACCCTGGCACTCGGGACCTATCTCGCAGTGCTGGCACTTTATAAGAAAACAAAAATCCTGCTACTTAATCCCCTGCTGGTCTCTATCTTCGCAATTATTACCCTCCTGAAATAATGGGGATTGAGTATGAAGTATTCCGGAAAGGAACCCAGGTGATTCATTTTATGCTGGGACCTTCTGTCGTTGCATTGGGATATGTCCTTTTTGAGCAGGTAAAATATTTGCATGGAAATGTCTTATCTATCCTTACTTCTATTACTGTGGGAGCATTTGTCGGGATTGTCAGCGTAATGGGGATCGGTTACCTGATGGGTGCCGACGAAGTGCTTATTGCCATGATGCAACCCAAATCCGTTACAACCCCTATAGCCATGAGTATCGCCGAAAGATCCGGTGGAATCCCTTCCCTTACAGCCGTCATTGTTGTAGGTGTAGGAATTTTTGGAAGCATTACGGGCCCTGTATTGCTGAAAGTGATGGGGATTGAAAGCAAAATAGCCAAAGGACTTGCACTGGGAGCCTCTTCGCATGGGGTTGGAACCGCTGCCGCTATCCAGCTGGGCGTCGTAGAAGGGGCAATCAGCGGACTAGCCATTGGACTAATGGGAATTGCAACAGCTATATTAGTACCTTTAGTCACCTTTGTTCTTACCTTTTTTTAAGAACATCAATCTGATAAACAAGCGCTTCCCAATTCTTTGTGCAGCTACAAAAAAGAAAAGTATTATTGTTTTTTTAATGGAAAATCGTACTTTTGCGGGCAAACAAAGAATTAGTAACAATTAAAATATAAAAAACTTATATGGCAACAACTGCTGATTTCAGAAACGGTATGTGTATCGACATGGACGGTACTTACTATTTTATCGTTGAATTCCTACATGTAAAACCAGGAAAAGGTCCGGCTTTCGTCCGTACTAAACTTAAAAACGTAACAACCGGACGTGTGATCGACAAAACATGGAACTCCGGCGTAAAAATTGAAGAAGTTCGTATTGAGCGCCGTCCTTACCAGTTCCTTTACCAGGATGATATGGGCTATAATTTTATGCACCCTGAAACATTCGAGCAGATATCCATTCCGGGTGACAGCATAGACGGTGTACAGTTCCTGAAAGAGGGTGACATGGTAGAAGCCATGGTACATGCCGCAAGTGAAACGATCTTAACCTGTGAACTACCTGCGCACGTAGTACTGGAAGTTACTTATACCGAACCGGGTATGAAAGGCGATACTGCCACCAATACCTTAAAACCGGCAACAGTAGAAACAGGAGCTGAAGTTCGTGTTCCCCTATTCATCAACGTAGGTGAAAAAATTGAAATCGACACCCGCAATGGCTCTTACGTAGGCCGCGTACGTCAATAAAAAATAAAAAAACAGGTAGTTATAGCCGGAATTATTTTCACCGGACTACCTGTTTTTCATCTCACAACCAAACCACTTTAATACCTTGACTTATGAAAAAAGACCCAACCAAACTGCCCCCTATTAATAAATGGTTAACCGACGACAAACCCAGGGAAAAACTCCTGTCCAAAGGATGTGCAAATCTTACTGATGCCGAACTATTAGCCATTCTGATCGGCTCGGGAAACCAGAATGAAAATGCAATCCAGCTATCACAACGTATTTTACATTCGGTCGGGAATAACCTGAATTCACTGGCAAAACTATCTGTCAAAGAACTGATAGCCAGCTTTAAAGGTATTGGAGAAGCCAAAGCGCTCTCTATCACTGCAGCACTGGAACTAGGGAAAAGAAGAGATAGTTATCCATACGAAAAACAACCGGTTATACAATCCAGCAAAGACGTATACAATCTTTTCTCCCCGATGCTCCTGGATTTACCTTACGAGGAATTATGGATCGCAATAACAAACCGGGCCGGTAAGGTAATCGAAAAAACAAAAGTAAGTTAGGGAGGGATCGACGGGGCACAGGCAGATGTACGACTAATCCTTAAACATGCCATCCTAAAACTCGCTTCCGGGATCATACTTTGCCACAATCATCCCTCGGGCAACATTCATCCAAGCCCGGAAGATACACAATTAACCCACCGTATCTATAAATCGGCCAAACTGATGGATATCACATTACTTGACCATCTGATCATTGCCGATAAAGGATATTATAGTTTTTCAGATCAGGGAAGGCTGGCACACTAGCAGACAATTCCCTGCACCGGCCTCTACCATCCGATCAACAGTATTTATAGAATTTAGTGTATATTTGCAGGTAATATCAAAGTATTAGTAATTACAGCAATATGAATAACGAGTTCTTACAAACGGAAGAGGCAATCGTTACCGTACTGAAAACGGTATACGATCCGGAAATCCCGGTTAATATATATGATCTTGGATTAATATATAAAGTTGAAGTAGACGAAAATCAGATCGTCCATATAGATATGACGCTTACAGCACCCAATTGTCCGGCTGCCGATTTTATCATAGAAGATGTACGGATGAAAGTAGAAGCGGTAGAAGGAGTAAAAGGCGTTGAAGTAAACCTGGTATTTGAACCTGAATGGGACAAAGATATGATGTCTGAAGAAGCCAAATTGGAATTAGGCTTTTTATAATTTAATATGAAGTTTATTAACATGGCTTCCCGGGAAATTTAAGTACGATAACAATTGTCTGTTTCAGTTTATTATACATTTTTCTGCCCTCTGTTAATAATTCGCTTGATTCACTTTCATTTGCCGCAGATATAAGAGAGGGAAAAGAACTTTTTAGTCCCCACCATCTGTTTTATAATGCTTTTTTATCTTTTCACCTGGTTATTTAATATCCGGAATACCCTCAGTCTCCTCTGCTTCGGCAACGCCCTTTTTGCAACCGGTTGCCTCTATGTGGTCAACGCCATATGTAAAGAGCGGCTGGAACTGCACTACCGTATTCCTCTTTTAATATTGCTGGGCTCCTGCTTTGGCTTTATTCGGTACGCAACTGAGGGAGAGACCTATATACTTCCTTTGTTCTTCTCTCTTTGGGCAAGTTACAGTGCCTTGCAACAAAAAAGTATTTTTAAAGTAGCCTTGCTGGCTTCCATAGCCTGCCTTTTTCATCAGATACACTTTTTCTGGTGGCTGGGACTTTTATTCTTTTCATTAAGCAGTTTCCCAGGGAACAAACTGAAAAACTTTTTCCTTTATTCCCTCCCCTCCTGGATAGTACCGGTAGCCTATTTCCTTGCCTTCTATTTTATTGAAAATGATAGCACACACCTGGTGGAGTTCATATTTCATGACTATATGAAATATGAAGATGTGAGGTTCGATCTGAACTATTTATCTATTTTTCTTACTCCTATTAGCTTTATAAGGACATTTTTCCAGGTACATGGTTATATGTATCCACTGGTCTTAAAATATAAAATGCTTTGGTGTGTGGTCGCGATTTCTATAAGTCTATTTTTAGTGGGCTGTTACAAATTAAAAGATATAAAGGTCAGGAAAAACAGTTGTACCATCGAAAGAAAGTTTGCCCTCTCCCATCTTCTCATCTTTATTTTACAATTACTTTTTGCTTTTATTTCAGACGGGAATGCGGAGTTTATGGTTATGTTACCTTTCGCTTTATGCTTATACCTGTTTTTTGCTTTCGATTTTAGAAATCTTTTTATTTCCTATTTTGCTGCCAGTATATTTCTTTGGAATATCTGTTTAAGTGTTATTCCTTATCACTTTCTACAGATTATTCCTGATTTTTCCGTAAGTCGTTTCATAGAAGAACATCCGGATGAAGTTTTTTCTTAAAAGACAAATCTTGGTCAATAAGTATATTGAACTACCGGCAACCACAGGAAACCTACAACATTTATTCTATGTATACAAATGAGGATAAGCTGGATAGTATCCTGCATACAAAAGAATATGTAATAAGCGATATACTGACACCATCTCCTACCTCCAGAAGTTCAATCGTAAATAAAAGCGTGCAGATTTCTATGAAAAATATACTTTTGCACCATATGCTACCAATTATTATGATATGGGAGAGGTAATATGGGTAACTTTACGGAAAAATAAGTGAAAAATACATCCTGATGAAAGAAAGAAAAAAAATATACTTCATCTCAGATGCTCATCTGGGAGCCCGCTTTCATAAAGATCCACGTGCCATTGAAAAAAAACTGGTGCGCTGGTTAGACTGTGTAAAGGAAGAAGCTTATGCGATCTACATGCTGGGAGATATGTTCGACTATTGGTATGAATACAAATATGTAGTACCTAAAGGACACGTCCGGTTTCTCGGGAAGCTTGCCGAACTTGCCGACAACGGTACGGAAATTCACATCTTTGCCGGCAATCACGACGTATGGCTATTCGATTACTTACCTAAAGAAATAGGCGCTACTATTCACGATGGGACGCTGACAGTAGAATTACTGGGAAAAAAATTCTTTCTGGGACATGGAGATGAAGTAGATTTCCGTAACTATAGCTTCCGCTTCCTGCGTGCCTTATTCAGAAATAAATTCTGTCAGTGGCTTTATACAGGCATCCATCCCCGCTGGACATTTGGCTTTGCACTTGACTGGTCGTTCAATAGCCGTAAAAAAAGACTGGAAAAACACCAGTCTATCGGATACCAGGGAGAAGAGGCTGAGTACATGGTACTGTTTGCCAAAGAATATCTTAAAACAAATCCGGATATTAACTTTTTCATTTTCGGACACCGGCATATCCTACTAGACCTGATGCTTAGCAAATCCTCCCGGTTATTGGTTGCAGGCGACTGGATGAACCACTTCTCTTATATAGAATGGGATGGAGAGGAACTGTTTATAGAACAGTTTGAGGCAGAAGATAAAGGAGAGTAGGCCATTACATGCTAAAACCACATTAAATAATACGAAACGCTCTTCCTGAAAAATTTAGAAGAAATAAAAAAGGAGGGTTATCCCCTCCTTTTCATATTCTATAGTAACCCATCAGACTTTCTTCTCAATATACGCCTGTACTACATTTAATATATAGTCTCCCAATTTTTCAATTTCCGAAACAATATCCATATAGTACACCCCGTCCTGATAAGGATATTTCTTATTATTCACATCTCCAATGTTACTTATTTTTAACTGGTTCCTATAATTATTTATTTCATTTTCATAATTATAGGACTCGTTTATATCATCATGTACAAATTCCGTCTTATCTAATATAACATTCATACGTTTAACAGCCTTATCAACCAATATAAACATCTGGTCTATATTATGGTTTAACTCTGCTGTAAATTCCGATTTCCCATCATTGCGCCTTTTTATCGAACGCGCCAGATTGTAGCAAGAGTCGGCAATACTTTCAATCTCCGTAACCGCACGTAACATTACCCGTACCTCTTCTTTACCTTCGGAGCTTAATCGCCCTTCAGCAACTAAAGTAAGGTAGTTAGCAATCTCAATTTCCATCCGGTCACTTATACTTTCATACTTCTCAATACGACTAAAAGTTTTCAGAAATTTTTCTTCGTTCTTTTCATAGAACAGCTCCCTTACCATGTCAAGCATCCGCAAGGAGCGCTCACCGAAAATAGCGATCTCTTTTTTTGCCTGCATCAAAGAAAGTTCCGATGTAGATAACATCCCGGAAGGGATATAAGTAAGTATAAATTCCTCTTCATCCTTCCCACTCTTTGGCTTGATCAAAGCAAAACATACATATACATAGAACTTCACAAACCAGATCATTACACAAACGTTGATAATATTGAAAATGGTATGGAAAAGGGAAAGTCCATAAGAGACCGATACCTGTAAGGATAACAATTGTTTCTGCAATGCCGCCAGGCCGGGATCCGGCAATTCCATATTGGAAGTGATTAATGAAATTGTTTTTAGATCTAATGTAGAAAGGAAACGGCTCATTTCATTAGGGTCGCCAGGACCATAATTGGTAACGATCCATGCTATCATTCCGGTAAAAGGATAAAATAAAAGCAACGCCCATATGACCCCGAAAATATTAAACATAAAATGCACAAAAGCAGCTCTCCGAGCAGAGGTATTAGCCGAAATTGCCGCGATATTAGCAGTAATTGTTGTTCCGATATTTTCACCTAACACCATGGCTATGGCCATTTCGAATGGAATCCACCCCTGGGTACACATAATCAGGGTAATGGCTACTGTAGCACTCGAAGATTGTACAATTATAGTCAGGATGGTACCTATAAGCAGGAAGATAAATAAGGAGGGATATCCCATGGTAGTATAGTTCTGCAAAAATGCCAGGATCTGCGGATTACTTTGCAGATCAGGTACAGAAGCTTTGAGATAGGATAAACCCATAAACAAAAACGCAAACCCCATAAGAAATTCACCCCAGGATTTGCGTTTACTTTTACCTGAAAAAATAAGCGGGATACAAATCCCTATTAATGGCAGTGAAAAAGCACTGATATCTACCTTAAAGCCAAACAATGAGATGATCCAGGCTGTTATTGTAGTACCCACATTGGCTCCCATAATAACACTGACTGATTGTGCCAGAGAGAGCAGGCCTGCATTTACAAAGCTTACTACCATCACGGTAGTGGCACTGGAAGATTGGATAAGGGCAGTGATCAGGATTCCGGTTAGTACGCCGGTAAACCGGTTAGTAGTCATAACCGAGAGGATATTGCGAAGCTTATCCCCTGCGACTTTCTGTAGCCCTTCACTCATTACTTTCATTCCGTACAGGAACATTCCCAGGGAACCGACAAGGGTCAGAAAATCAAAAATTGAATAGTCCATTTAAAATACGTTTAACAAATGACTAAATGTAAGTTTTATTTTTATCTTTAGGTGGCAAAACTACAAATAATAACTGAATATTATGTCTGAATTAATTACAATTTACTGTAAAAACAACAACATATACAAGGATATACCCATTGGTTCATCACTGCTGGAAATTTATGATATGGTAGGGTCACCTCTGGAGTTCCGGCCACTGAATGCACATGTAAACCACCGGGTAGAAGATCTTACCTTCCGCTGCTGGCAGCCGAAAGATATAGAATTTTATGATTACACCCGGCAAACCGGCGTGCGAACCTATGTACGTACCCTGTGTTACATATTTTCCAAAGCAGTATATGATATTATACCTACTGCCACCCTTTATCTCGAACATCCCATCTCCAAAGGTTACTATTGTGTAATTGAAAACGGGAAAAAGATAGACGCAGAACTGATCGGGCAAATAAAGGAACGGATGAAAGAGATCATCAACGCCGATCTCCCGTTCCACCTGAAAAACGTTCGGACCGAAGATGCGGTTATTTTATTCCGCGAAAGAGGCATGGAAGATAAAGCCACCTTGCTTGAAACAGCAGGGCTGCCCTATACCTTCTATTATGAACTGGATGGATACATCAACTTCTTTTATGGAAGCCTGACTCCTTCGACAGGATATATTTGGTTATTCGACATTGCACCCTATTTCGACGGAGTTTTATTACAGATTCCACTGAAAGAAGATCCCAGGGTATTATCTCCCGTCATCCCACAGAATAAAATGTTTGCTGTTTACAAAGAACACCTTTCCTTGCAACGTACTGTCCACCTCGATACTGTGGGCGACCTCAATAAGGTGATCGAAAACAAAATGACGCCGGAAGTTATTATGGTATCGGAAGCGATGCAGGAAAAACAGATTGCTAAAATAGCCGAGGAGATTTCCGGCAGGTATAAAGAAGGAGTACGTATGGTGCTTATTTCCGGTCCTTCTTCCTCCGGTAAAACAACCTTTTGTAAACGGTTGGAAATCCAGCTAATTACCAACTTATTGCATCCTGTCAGTATTTCTCTTGACGATTATTTCCTTGACAGGAAAGATACACCGTTAGATATTAATGGCGAATACGATTTTGAATCTTTATACGCGCTCGACCTGGTTTATTTCAACAGCGATTTACAAAGATTACTGGCAGGAGAAGAAATCGAATTGCCAAGCTTTAACTTCGAAACAGGAAGCCGCATATACAAAGGGAAAAAACTAAAACTAAAAGAAAACTCTATCCTGGTAATTGAGGGTATCCATGCGCTTAACCCGGAATTAACAGCTATTATCGACGAACAGTATAAATACAAAGTGTATGTATCCGTACTGACCTCTATCTCCCTGGATAACCATAACTGGATACCGACAACCGACAACCGGTTGCTACGCCGTATCATACGCGACTACCGGTTCCGGGGTTATTCGGCCAAAGACACGATTGCCCGCTGGCCAAGTGTGCGCCGAGGAGAAGACAAATGGATCTTCCCCTTCCAGGAAAATGCCGATGCCATGTTTAACAGTGCCATGATTTATGAGCTGGCAGCTATCCGGCAATCTGTAGAACCGATCCTAAAAGAAGTACGGGAAAGCGATAACGAATACGCAGAAGCCTTCCGCCTGCTGCGTTTCTTAAAATATTTCAACTATCTGCCTGATGAAACACTACCGGGAACCTCTCTTTTACGTGAGTTTCTTGGAGGAGGGACATTCAGGTATTAATTAAAAGACTAAGAATTTATCCCCATTCGGGAATTAAAGCAATCGAAAATCAGCCCTGGCGAATAGGGCGGTGACCAAAAAGTAGAAGTAGTTCCCCGACTTGACCACAGCGTTGTTAAATTCTCTTCCCTTAGTCCTACAAGGACGGTATATCCTAGCCCGGTACGCAGTGCCGGGTGGTTGATATGGATCTTTTTTGAGTGCTGTAAGCACGGCATAAAATATACATAAGATCAGATTTTTATTATGCCGTGCTTACAGCACTCCCACATCATTATATTCCTAACTACCCAGGGCGGTGCCCTGGGCTGGGATATACCGTCCTTGTAGGACTAAGGGAAGAGAATTTAACAGCCCTGCGACTTGACCGAGGAACAGTAACGTTTAGTTTATAACCCTTTATATGTCTGTAAAATATTCCAACCATGACTAGTCAGAAACCGTAGGTTGGTTTACGTGAAATTCCTTTCAACTCACAAAAACGATTTTCCTGTTACTCTATCACTATATAGGCAATATAATGTGTTACCTCCTCAACCGGGCATAAAGAAAGATATCCAGCCGTAATCTTACCATCCACTACTTTCAAAGGATATTTATTGCTCATCTTATCATTAAAACGCTGTGCCTCCCCTTTCTCCTTAAAATATGCTACCTGATACATGCCTTTACTATGCTGAGCTATTAATTTATCAAATACCTGTATCGCAACCAGCCCCATGGTATAACGCATATTGATCTCTACACAAGGATGCAGATAATACTCTCCCTTTTCATAGATCATCATATCCACCCCAAGATAACCGGCATACCTATTCCCGTAAAACACCTGCAACTGCACAATAAGCTCTTCAACGATCCTATTTAATTTATCCCTCTGTATATAAGTCTCCGGATGCTTATACAGGTGATCCTGGCTCATTAATATATTGCTGGAATAAGCTCCCCGCTCACCGGTAGAGAATACGGAAAGCCCTTTGTAAATAATATTACCTTTACCATCAGAATAAAACTCCATGGCAAAATCAACCACTTTATTTAACCCTTGCTCAATAGAAACAGCTCCCTGCCTATTGATAGCCCCTACAATCCAGGTTATATCCTTTCCCGAAAGCTCTGCTGAAGTAATCCAGAGAATCCCTCTGCCGGAAGAAGAAAAAGGAGTTTTTATAACATACGGAGGAGCAAGCTGAGCCATATAATGCTTTACAGCGGTAAGATCTTTGCATACCCACGGAGTTAAGGTCGCTTCTATTTTCGGAACCGAGTTACATAGCGCAGCGATCACTTTATGGCCTGTATACCGCCCGGTCATCTCATAATATTCCGTTTTCCATTCAGGAATAGTCAGCGGAAGCCCCTTCTCTTTTTTCAGTTTACGGAACACCTGCAAGCTATGTGGAGAAATACCCCAGGGGGTTGCAATACAGGGCGGTACCTGTTGCACACGTTGTAGAGAAGAGCTTAAAGAGATGATGGATATAGCAGGAGCTATTTCTTCCGGCAAAACGTTTAGGTACTCATTTGCACCGGGATGATCTGTAAGCACCCAATCACCGGGCTCAGCATACCAGGCAGGCAACAAAGACAAATCGTTCATCATCACCCTTACATTCGCCGGCGCTGTATAATTACCACTATTAACCAGCACAGCCGTTTCATGGCCAGGATTGAAAAAATGCATTTTTACCGGTTTCATAAAAACTTGATAGAAAAAGTAAAGCCACCTTTGATAAAGATGGCTTCAACATATTTTTGGAGTGATTCGTTATTAAAGATTTTCGTCAATAGCTTCAATCTTCTTAACAATCAGTTTCATATCCTCTTTCAATTTCTCGATTTTGCGTTCCATCTCTTTTACAAGGCCACCGCCACCTTTAGAGAAGATACTTAAGAAGCCAATGTTATTTTCATAGGTCTGCAACTCATTTTTCATACGTTCATAGGTACGCATCAAACGGTCACGTTTACCATATAGCTTGCTCTTGCCACGCTCATCCTGCGCCATATCATTCAGGTTGGTACAGAAGGACTGCATTTTACGGTCCGTCTGGTCTACCTTCAAACGGTCAAACTGGCTATCCACCGCTTCATGATATTCTTTATATATCTTATCTTTTTCCCTGAAGGGCACATGGCCGATCGCACTCCATTCTGCCATCAGGCCTTTCAAGGTATCGATTGCAATCTCCGGCTCCAGCGACGTATCCAGGGTATTGATCTTTTCGATTACCTCTTTCTTTGCCAACAGATTTACCTGCTCGGCTCCCTTCTGGGAAGAAACATTCTTTTTCTTCTGTTCGAAGAAATAATCGCATGCAGCAATAAACCGTTTCCAGATCGAATCCGAATGTTTATGGGCTACAGAACCAATCGTTTTCCACTCCTTTTGCAAAGCAATCATTTTATCCGTAGTATTTTTCCAATCTGTACTATCTTTCAGGGCTTCTGCCTTTTCGCATAATCCCCTTTTCAGTTTCAGATTCTTCTCCATATCCTCTTTTACGGATTTATAGAATTTACTTTTACGGCTAAAATATACATCACAGGCACTCCGGAAGCGTTCAAAAATCTTTGCATTAGACTTCTTCGGAGCAAATCCGATGGTTTTCCACTTCTCCTGCAAAGCCATCACCTCTTTATTCTTAGCTTCCCAATCTTTAAAGGTCTTCAAAGCAGTATAATCAATACCCTCTATCTCTTCACAGATCGCTGTTTTAGCTTCCAGGTTTTCCTGCTCCCTTTCTTTTAAAGATTCAAAATGTAGCTGATGTCTTTTATTAATTACCGTAGAAGCCGTTTTAAAACGGTTCCATAGTTCCTCGCGCAGTTCTTTGGCTACCGGGCCGATCTCCCTCCACTGCTGGTGCAACTTCTGCAATTGATGGAAAGCCGAAACAACATCGGGTTCATTTTCAAGTTTTTCCACCGCTTCACATAAAGCCGTTTTCAGTTCCAGGTTTTTCTTAAAATCATAATCGCGGAACTGGTTATTGATCTTTATAATATCGTAGAATTTTTCGCTGTATAGCTGATAACTTTTCCACAGTTCATTTACATGCTCCTGGGGAACCGCTTTTAATTCTTTCCAACGGGTCTGGATCTCTTTAAATTCCTGATATAGTTTATTAAAATCCTCCTGGCTTTCCGTCAGCCCTTTTAACTGTTCTATCAATTGTAGTTTAAGCGCATAATTAGCCGCTTTCACCTGTTCTTCGGCAGCCAGTAATTCAGCTTTTGCTTTTTTATAATCAGCCAATAAGTCTTTAATGGTATTTTCTGCTTCATCCTCAGGTGCTACAAAATCCTTTTCTTCACCCCCTGTTTCAAGGAATGTTTTTTTCAGCTCTTCCACTTCACTTCTCCGGATTTTATAATAAGCCTGTTTCAATGATTCTATATCATTGCGGCTTGCATTCGCAGCATTATTCACTAAAGCAGACAATTGTTGTACAATTTCTTCTTTAGACAGCTTACCGGTTTCCGCCGCTTCTTCCTCTGCGGGGGCAGCCCCTTCTGCTGTATTTTCTAAATTTTCTGCTACTACTTCCGGAGTTGCTTCCGTTGCTTTAGTTTCTTCTAAGTTACCGTTGTCCTCTACCGGTAAATTAGCCTCATGGGTGTCATTCATATTCAATCACATTTAAGAAAAGGATAAATACCTTATACTATTCAGATTACAAATTAAAGTAAATATTTTTGTATTCCCACCTATAAATCAAATCTTTTTTAGTCAAAAGCTAATCTACTTAACTATTTATTTAACTATTTTACAAAAAATGAAATAAATATATATGGAAATATGTTATAAAAGTAAGCAATAAAATGATGCCCTGCCAAAACCAATTTAAGAAGCACATAATCTACTCAGGAATAAAACATTATCCATTAATCAAAAGTAAAAAGCACTATATGGTTACAAGAAACAACAGGATGCTGGTAATAAAGAACTATTTACTTATCAGGCATATCATCATCAACAAAAAGTAAATACAAAATATTTTTTGATAAAAACAGTCCGGTTTATTTTTTAAACACAAGTGGGAAAAAATCTCCGGAAACAGCTTTTTATCAGAAGGGAAGAGGTATACACAAACCTGTTCCCGGTATTTTATGTATCACAAAACCGGATTTGCTGAAATCCGGGTTAAAACAAGAAAGGAGGTGTAAACCACAAAGTAGTTCACTTAACAAAAGTCAGGTAACAACCAACCTGATACACATTTTTATAAAACACTATAAAGTATTTCAATTACACATATCAATAATTGTATGAAAAAGAATACGTACGCATACCATGGAACAGTTCTTACTTGTATGCTTATGTTAATCTTAAAAAAACAATAAAAGGAAATATGAAGAAGAAAACTATTGAACTTATCTCTGCCAGGCACTTATGTATAGGTCTATCCCTATGCTGTCTATTAATCGGGACGTATACTGAAGCCACCGCAGGCACAACAGATAAAGAATTAGAAACAAATGCCAGACAACAAAGTACAAAAAGAATATCAGGAGTTGTTGTAGATGGAACCGGTGAGCCGGTAATTGGTGCCAATGTCGTTGTAAAAGGCACACCAACAGGAGTTATTACCGATTTTGACGGAAACTTCAACCTGAAAGTGCCGGAAAATTCGATTATTGTTATTAGCTATATCGGCCACCAGCCCCAGGAGGTATCGGTTGCCGGTAGGACGGTATTCAATATTACATTGGCCGAAGATACACAAACACTGGATGAAATAGTAGTAACCGCTTTAGGTATCAAACGCCAGGCCCGTTCGATCGGATATTCTACCGCCAACGTAGGGGGAGATGAATTTACCGAATCACGCGACCTGAATATCGGTAACGCCCTTACCGGGAAAGTGGCCGGGGTAACCGTATCGGGAAATGCAACCGGTGTGGGTGGTAGTAGCCGTGTAACGATCCGTGGTAACGCATCCTTAACAGGGAATAACCAGCCGTTGTACGTAATCGACGGCGTTCCTTTCGATAATACCAATATCGGAAGTGCCGGCAAATGGGGCGGTATAGATATGGGTGACGGCCTGAATGCCATCAACCCCGATGATATCGCAGAAATCCAGGTACTGAAAGGAGCTGCCGCTTCCGCCCTATACGGGTATCGCAGGGGTAACGGTGCGATCCTGATCACTACTAAAACAGGTACCCAGAAAGGTGTTTCCATCGAATTTAATAATAACCTTACTTTCAATCCTATTTACGACTACCGCGATTTCCAGGAAGTGTACGGACAGGGAACCAGAGGTTCACAACCTACTTCACAGGGAGCAGCCGTCGATACCTACTCAAGCAGTTGGGGTGCCAGGATGGGTTCGGGAGTAAGAGCTATTAACTTCCTGGGCGAAGAATATGATTATGTAAAACGGAATAACTGGAAAGAATTCTATAAAGTCGGAGTTACCGACCAGGCTTCGCTCAGTGTAAGTGGCAAAAGCGACAACATTACATACAGGATCGGTATATCAAACACCTATGACCGCTCTATCTTACCAAATGCCAACCTCAACCAACAGGGTATAAACTTAAACACCACATATAATATAACTTCCAAATTATCTTTGGCTGTAAACGCCAACTACGTATTCGAAAAAGTGAAGAACAGGGCCAACCTGTCCGACGGTAACGGTAACGTAAATGCAACGTTGCTTTACCTGGCCAACTCTTTCGACGTAAGATGGCTGGAACCACGCGTAGATTCCAACGGCAATGAGCTGTTACCCGGAGATAATGTATACTTCAACAACCCCTATTACCTGCAGTATGAAAAGTCTAACGAAACCAACCGTAACCGTTTAACGGGAGGTATGACCTTACGCTACGACATCCTGGACTGGTTATATGCCCAGGGACAGGTAACACGCGACGGTTATACATTGGAATTCCGCCAGGTTCAACCCATGGGGGCAGCTGCCGACCCGGGTGGTTACCTGAATGAATACTCCAGGAACTTCTCTGAGATAAACCTGAACTACCTGATCGGTGCAAATAAAAAGTTCAACGACGACTGGTCGTTGGGTGCAACCTTCGGGGGGGGGTAACCGCTTACGTAATATATGGAAGCAATTCGGTACAAGCGGTAATATCAAATCGTTCATTGTACCGGGCACATGGGCTGCCGGAAATATAAGCGACAGATACTACGAAAAGAAATATGAAGAATACCGGGTAAACTCAATTTACGGAACGGTCGACCTGGGTTTCCGCGAATTCCTTTTCCTGAATTTTACCGGACGTAACGACTGGTTCTCGACACTGAACCCGGATACCAACAGCTATTTCTATCCTTCCGTAAGTTTAAGCTTTATGTTCAGTGAGGCACTGGATATGCCGGAATGGATCTATTCCAGTAAATTAAGGGCCGCCTATGCCTCTGCATCCAACGGTACGACACCTTACCAGACAGCGCTTTATTATGCGCTCGAAGACTATCAGCTAAGCGGCGAATCTGTAGGTGCGATTTCCAATAGCAGTGTACCCAACCAATACCTCAAACCGGTACGTATCTCAGAATGGGAAGTTGGGTTGAATGTACAATTCCTTGAAAACCGGTTAGGGTTTGACCTGGCCCTGTACCAGAAGAAAACAACCGACGATATCGCAGAAGTAAGTACCAGTATAGCTTCCGGATTTAACAGCGCATTAATGAATGTGGGTGAGATCAGGAACTGCGGTATAGAATTCATGCTGCATGCCGTACCCATGAACACACGTATTTTCAGATGGAATACAACGTTCAATATTGCATACAATGCCAATAAAGTGCTAGCCCTGGGAGGTGCGGAATACCTCACAATTGATGGTGCGGAAGCACGGTCGGAAGCAGCTTATATCCGTAACAAAGTAGGAGAATCCTACGGACATATCTATGGGTATAAATACCTGCGCGACGACAATGGCAATAAAGTATTTGATGAAAGCGGTTTTGCCATGCGTACTGAAGAACTCGAAGACCTGGGTAGTGGTGTATACAAACTAACCGGAGGTTTCAGGAATGAGTTCACTTACAGGAACTACTCTTTAGCCTTCCTGCTGGATTACAAATTCGGGGCTAAAATCTTCTCCGGAACAAACCAGAACCTCTACAGCAATGGTTTACACAAGGCCACACTCGAAGGACGTGAAGGCGGTATCGTAGGCGACGGAGTAACGGAGAGCGGTGCCAGAAACACGGTCAACGTAGATGCACAGGATTACTGGTAGGAGATCGCTTCTAGGAATATTGCCGAAGAATTTGTATATGATGCCAGCTTTATTAAGTTAAGAGAACTTTCCCTGGCATATACCTTCCCTGCTTCCATGATAAGATCCAAATACATCAAAGGAGCCACCATATCGATTGTCGGACGTAACCTATGGACCATTTTGAAACACACAGATAACATTGATCCTGAATCATCTATCAACAATACCAACGGCCAGGGATTGGAATTGAATGGTTACCCTATGACCAGGAATATCGGATTTAATGTGAACGTAAAATTCTAACCACGAAAAGCAGATTAAAAAAATGAAAAAAAGAATAATAGCTCTCGTAACATCAATAGGCCTTTTAGTGGGTTTGAGCGGATGTAATGATTTTGGGGATGTGAATAAAGACCCTGAAAATATCACAAATGAAACGATGGACTATACCTATATGTTCACCAATGTACAGAAATATGTGTACGGAACTGAATATGAGGTATGGCGGAACGCAATTATCTATATTACCTCCATGTTACAGCAAACGGCATCGACAGACAGCTATTTCAATGGGGATAAATATACATACAATTCAGGCTACAACGCAGCCTTCTGGGACAGGCAATACGAGCGGGAAGTACCCTATGTAGTAGATGTATTACACGCATGGAAAGACGATCCTGCCAAAGTTCCCGAATACCAGATGGCACGGATCATGCGGGTAGTATTGATGCAACGGATGACCGACCTCTACGGTGATGTGCCCTACTCCCAGGCTGGTTTAGGCTATATAGAAGGAATCAGTGACCCGGTATACGATACCCAGGAATATATTTATATGGATATGCTGAACGAACTCAAAGAAGCAGGCGAAATCCTGGCCTCTGTAAGTAGCAGCACCATCGGTTCACAGGATATCATGTATGGAGGCGATGTGACCAAATGGAAAAAATTCTGTTACTCTTTAATGGTACGTGTAGCTATGCGGCTCACCAAAGTACAGCCGACAACTGCCGAAACCTGGGTGAATACAGCAATAACAGGGGGCATCTTTGAAAGCAATGCCGATAATGGAATTATGTACCATGATGGCGCAAGCGTAACAAACGATACCCCCGAACCCTATGCCAAAGTATTTGCCCATGAGGCTCCGAACGACTACCGGATGGGTGAAACCTTTATTGATATGCTGAAAAATACCAACGACCCACGTTTATCGTATATCGCCACTGTAGTAGAAAATCCAAGAAACGGATACAGTAGCGGTGACTACGAACTGGGTGATACCACTGCTACCCGGCAAATCGGAATGCCTAACGGATACGATCAGCAGAATGCAGGTACGGATATTTCTACCGTACCCAATTATCCGGGCGACATCAACGACTATTTGGTGGTAAACCGTTACACCTATTCCAACCCCACTTCTCCTACGCTGGTACTTACTTATTCAACTATCCAGCTCTTACTGGCCGAAGCAGCCTACCGCGGTTGGATAAGCGGAAGCGCAGAAGACTATTACCGGGCAGGGGTTACAGCTGCAATGAAACAGTTCACTGTATACGGCGTACCTGAAATATCAGATGCCCGTATCAATACTTATCTTACCCAGAACGCATACAATGCCAGTACAGCCTTAGAACAGATCAATACGCAATATTACATTGCCACCTTCTGTGATGCGTACGAAACATTTGCCAACTGGAGACGATCAGGCTATCCACAATTAACCCTGGTTAATTACATAGGAAATGTAACCAATGGAACTATTCCACGCAGGTTTACTTACGAAGTAGAAGAAGCCAACGTAAATGCCGAACATTACCTGGAAGCTGTAAGGCGGCTGGATAACGGCGACACCATGACTTCACGTGTATGGTGGGATGTACAATAAATAAAAAATACTTTATAAATTAACCCCCATTCCCATTTCTCCCTGCCCCGGGGTATCCGGTTCTTCCGGAACTTCGTCGGCAGGGAGATTTTATTTTTAACTAAAAACTTCGCTCACACCCTGAACAATAACACTTAGCCCGTAGTTTTATAATTGATTTATTTACCAACAGATAGCTACATGTATCGGATCAAAACCTGGCAAATCGTTTTTCTAATCATCCTGTTAACATGTATAGTAAACGGGATCGGAAGAATCCAAAATAACTATTTTGAAGAAATAAGTTCGTTTAAAACGCTGGAAGAACTGGATGAAGAAACGTTCTTTATACACACCGCTTCCGGCATCTCCTTCGTCCTTTTCTATTATGAAGACTGCCGGTATTGTGAGCGGATGGCTAATTGCCTGCAGGAACTGGCTGCTATGAATTACCCCGATATCCACTTCTACCAGATAAATGTTGGAAAATATCCTGCCGAATATGGCGACTATCCAGTTTCGGGTGTACCCAGTATCCTGATCTATAAAGACGGAAAAGAGATCAACAGGTTACTCGGCGTTTCCTCCCTCAACAACCTGAAAATGATCTTATCCCGAACCCTTTCCATCTAAAGATAAAAATGCTATGAAAGTGATACGTATTTTCCTGTCCACCAACAAATGGATACTGCTAAGCGCGTTAGCCGGAATCATTGCCGGATACATTTACTGGTTTCACTACGGATGGCTACTGGGGAACCTATCCCTTCTCGTCCGAATGGTGGGTAAATTGCAGTTATGGCGGATTAACAAGCGCGGCGGTTGCCTCTAAACTGGTTAATTAAGTAATAGTTACTACTAACAGTATTACCTACCACCTTTCTTTCCGGCTTAAGCTATATAATTATCTTATCTCCAGACCTTTTTCTACTTACCTGAGGAGTATTTTTACGTTCCACGGTCGTAGAACGTAGGTTTCACGATCGTGGAACGTAAAAAAAGTATAGAGGTCTGCAAGAAATTCCAGTGAGAAAGACAAATCCAGGTAAGCATATCTGCAAATAAATATGAATAAGCCAACATACTGTTTCCCACATCCACTTTTAAGTCCTACCCTATTTATGGTATAAAAATGCCATATACAGGGGATTACCTTACCCATGCCATCCATCTACCTTTACCCCATCAAACCTGAAGACAAATTAAAACAACAATATATGGCAAAAATAGCACGGAATCTCACAGAGTTAATAGGGAATACGCCGTTACTCGAACTTTCGGAAATTGCCCGTAACCACCAGGCACAGGCAACTATCCTGGGTAAGCTTGAATACTTTAACCCGGCCCGCAGTGTAAAAGACCGGATTGGGTTTGCCCTGATAGAGGCTGCCGAACAGGCAGGGGTGCTGGATGCGGAAACCGTTATTATCGAACCGACCAGCGGGAATACCGGGGTAGGACTGGCTTTCGTTTCGGCCAGTAAAGGATACCGCCTGATACTTACCATGCCGGAAACCATGAGTACGGAGCGGCGCAGCCTGCTGAAAGCCTTAGGGGCGGAAATTGTACTTACTCCCGGACATGAAGGCATGGGAGGAGCTATCAGGAAAGCCGGAGAATTGAAAAGCAGTTTCCGGAAAGCTTTTATCCCGCAACAATTTAAAAACAGTGCCAACCCGGCGATCTACCGGCGCACTACGGCAGAAGAGATCTGGAACGATACGGATGGTGAAGTAGATATTTTCATTGCCGGTGTAGGTACAGGCGGTACCATCACAGGTGTAGGCGAAGTACTTAAACAACGGAACCCGAAGGTTAAAGTAATCGCTGTCGAACCGGCCGATTCGCCGGTATTATCAGGCGGCAAACCCGGTCCGCACAAAATACAGGGGATAGGAGCCGGCCTGGTACCCGATGTACTGAATACCCGGATCTACGACGAAATAATCAAAGTAAATAACGATGATGCCTTCCGCACCGGGCGCGAACTGGCTGCCAGAGAAGGAGTGGTTACCGGAATTTCGTCGGGGGCAGCAGTCTACGCAGCCTTGCAGGTGGCCAGGCGCCCGGAAAATAAAGGCAAAAAAAATCGTAGTGGTATTGCCGGACACCGGCGAGTGTTATCTCTCTACCCTATTATTCAATTACGAACAATAATTACGAATCAACTATACATATTAGAATGGCAACTATTACAGTAAACGGAAATACACAAGAGGTAGCATTGCCTCTTTCCCTGCTCGAGCTGATTAAAAAAAATAATGTGCAGCAACCCGAAATGGTGCCGGTACAACTGAATGAGAACTTTGTCAACCGCGACGAGTTCCCTACACTACAATTAAAGGAAGGTGATACGGTTGATTTCCTGTATTTCATGGGAGGAGGTAATATTAGATGATTGACTTTACAGAAGAACAGATACAACACTACAGCCGGCATATCCTGTTGCAGGAGGTAGGAGTAGAAGGCCAGGAAAAGATCCTGAACGGGAAAGTGCTGATTATCGGTGCCGGTGGCCTGGGTGCCCCATTGCCTTCTACCTGGCTGCGGCCGGAGTGGGTACGATCGGTATGATCGACGGAGGTGTGGTAGACTTGTCCAACCTGCAACGGCAAGTGATCCATTTCACGCCCGATGTGAATAAACCCAAAGTCCTTTCCGCAAAAGAAAAGATCAACCAGATCAATCCGGATGTGAATGTAATCACTTACCAGGATTTCTTGACGGCTGCCAATGCCTTTGATATTATCAAAGACTACGATTTTATTGTAGATGGTACAGATAACTTTCCGGTTAAGTTCCTGATAAACGACGCTTGTGTACTGGCAGGGAAACCTTTTTCACACGGAGGCATCCTTCGGTTTGAAGGGCAGACACTCACCTATGTGCCCGGATAGGCCTGTTACCGGTGCCTGTTCAATGCCCCACCTCCGCCCAATGCCATTCCCACCTGTTCGCAGGCAGGTGTACTGGGAGCTATTGCCGGGATGCTGGGCACGATACAGGCTGCCGAAGTATTGAAGTACCTAACCGGCGTAGGAGAATTATTAACCGGCAGGTTACTTACCTTCAACGCAAAGACCATGGACTTCCGGAAAATCAATACACACCGGCATGATAACTGCCCGGTATGTGGTAAAAATCCAACGGTAACAGCACTGGTCGATTACGAGCAGGCAACCTGTGACCTGAAAAGCAAACATGCACACCTATGAGCCAGCAGAAAAAATTATCCCTGATCGCTTTTAGCGGCGATTTTGACAAACTAACGGCTGTCTTTACCCTCGCTACCGGCGCGGCCGCAGTAGGATATGAAGTAAATATCTTTTTTTACCTTCTGGGGGCTAAATGCGGTGAAGGAAAAACAAGGGCGATCATTCTTAGGAAAAGGATTCCTGCCTAAAATACTCAATTTCCTGCTGGGCGGAGTAAAGAAGAGCCCCGTAAGCCGGCTGAACTTTGCCGGTATCAGCCCGCATTTATTCCGCCATATGATGCGGCAGAATAATGTAGCGACACTGGAAGAGCTGATTGAAGCAGCAAAAGCGCTGGGTATCAATATGTACCTCTGCGAAATGGCTATGCATATACTGGGCCTTGAGAAAGGAGATTTCATACATGAAGTAAAAGACGTGTTAGGAGTTGTGACCTTCCTGGATATCTCCGAAGGAGGCCGTACCCTCTTTATCTGATAAAATTTGATTATATGGCAACTTATCAACTGGATATTACGGCAGAACATTGCCCGATGACCTTTGTAAAAACCAAATTAAAGCTGGCACAACTGGCAGCAGGCGACCAGCTGGAGGTATTACTTACAGCAGGCGAACCGTTGCAGAATGTACCGAAAAGTGCAACGGAACAGGGATTTAAAGTAACTGATATCCGGCATGTAGCGGGAAATATTCACCAGGTAACGATTGAAAAATGATAAAAATAACAGCAAACGTCCTTAAACAGGTTATTGAACAGGCAAAAGCGGAATTACCCGACGAAAGTTGTGGTTACCTGCTGGGAAAAGCAGGAGCCATTACCGAACATTTCCGGATGACCAATATCGATCATAGCCCGGAACATTTCTCATTCGATCCGCAGGAACAGTTTGCCGCTATCCGGTATGCCCGCACCAATGGTTTGGAGATTATAGCCAACTGGCATAGCCATCCGGTTACGCCGGCACGCCCCTCGGAAGAGGATATACGGCTGGCGTTTGATCCGCAGATCCATTATTTTATCCTGTCGCTGGCCGAAAAAGAACCGGTGCTGAATGCCTACAGGATTATAAACGGTGCAGCCGGTAAAATTCCACTTGAAATAATCACCCCATAACTTACCTTACAGATGAGTGCACTGATAGATACATTGCGTAAAAATACCAACCTCCTCTCCCATTCCAGTATGGAAGAGTATAAATATATTCCGCCGCATGTACATAACCTGCCGAATATGGATGATGTGGAAGAGATCGTAAAACTGATCAAAGCGATTGTCTTTCCCGGTTTTTTCGGAGTGGCGGGTATAAATGAAAATACACAGAAGTATTATACCGGTGTAAATATTGAAAAGCTTTACCTGCTATTGAAAGAGCAGATCAGTAAAGGACTTCATTTCTTTAATGAGCAGGTAGATGAGCAGACGACAAATTCGCCAGAAGAGATATCGCTTACCTTTATCGACAAACTGCCTGAGATCAAACGGTTGCTATGCACCGATATCAAAGCCGTATTTGATGGCGATCCGGCTGCGCGGAGTTATGGTGAGGTGATCTTTTGTTATCCGGCTATCCGGGCGATGATCCATTACCGGATTGCGCATGCACTATTACAACTGGGTGTACCTGTACTTCCCCGTATTATCACCGAGCTGGCACATGCAGTTACCGGTATAGATATTCATCCGGGAGCCAGCATAGGCGAATATTTCAGTATCGACCATGGTACAGGGGTAGTAATCGGTGAGACCTGCATCATCGGTAACTATGTAAAGTTATACCAGGGAGTTACCTTAGGAGCCAAAAGCTTTAAACTGGATGAGCAGGGCTTACCGGTTAACATTCCCCGGCATCCGATCCTGGAAGACCATGTAATTGTCTATTCCAACTCAACCATATTGGGAAGGATTACCATAGGCCATCACTCCATTATCGGAGGAAATATCTGGCAAACCAACCCGGTTCCGCCTTATTCACGAATTCTTCAACAGAAAGCTGTAGCTTCATCTTTTACAGACGGACTCGGTATTTAACGAAATTAAAACTATATCATTATGACAAACGAGAACCTGCAACGCAGTGTTACCACTGCGACTGCCCGCAAACTGGCAAATACCACCAAAACGGCTCCGCGGATGGGGTCGATCACTCCACGCTTATTACTGAAACTGTTACCCTGGGTACAGGTAGACGGAGGAACTTTCCGGGTAAACCGTACGAAGGTGGAACTGAAAAAGGCCGAACGCATCACCATTGAGTATTTCGAAGGGGTACCTGCCTTCCGGGCCGAAGAGTTACGGCATATCCCGCTTTTCTCTTATATAGACGAGAAGATCGTAAACCGGCTTGCCAAACGTTTTATTATCGAAGAGGTAAATTTAGGCGATAACCTGATTACCGAAGGGCAGGATAAACAAAAGTTCTTTATTATTGCTAGTGGGCAGGTAGAGATCCTGAGTAAAGGGCCACACGGGGAAGACCTGCGTATCGCACTTTTATCGGCCGGCGAATATTTCGGGGAAGCCGACCTGCTTTCAGATAAATTATCGTCGGTTACCGTACATACGGTTACACCGGGCACATTTTTTACCCTCGACAGCAGCGAGCTGGAATCAGTAATCGCAGAATTCCCCGACTTCCGGGAACAGTTCCAGAAAGCAGTGGACGAACACCTGCGGATCAAAGCTACGGTAAACGACCACGGCGAAAAGCATATCGACCTGGTATCGGGGCATGAAGAAGACAATATTATCCCGGAAACCTACATCGATTACGAAGAGAATCCACGCGAGTATTCATTGAATACCTTACAGACGGTAGTACGCGTACATACCAGAGTGTCCGACCTGTATAATGATCCGTATAACCAACTGGAACAACAGGTACGGTTAAGTATAGAAAGTATTAAGGAGCGGCAGGAATGGGAACTGATCAACAACCGCCATTTCGGCTTGCTGGCCAATGTAGAGCCCGGTTTCCGTATCTCTACCCGGTATGGTGCACCTACGCCCGACGACCTGGACGAATTATTATCGTTAGTATGGAAATCTCCCGGCTTTTTCCTGGCCCACCCACGGGCTATTGCAGCTTTTGAACGCGAATGTACCTGGCGGGGCGTTCCACCGGTTACAACGAAAATATTTGATACCGAGGTAATCACCTGGCGGGGTATCCCCATTATTCCTTCCGATAAAATAGAGATAGAGGGACAATACCTGACCAGCCGGGGCGTTGGTACAACCAGTATTATACTAATACGGGTTGGCGAAGAGGAACAGGGGGTGGTTGGCTTACATCAGACCGGTATACCGGGTGAAATTGCACCCTCGCTATCGGCACGCCTGATGGGATTAGATAAGTTTGGGGTTGCTTCTTACCTGCTAACCCAATACTTCTCGCTGGCTCCCCTTACGTACGATGCTGTAGCCGTACTGGAAAATGTAGAGGTAGGGTATTATCATGATTATCAACACCGCAATAAAGTAGCAAAATAGCATGGATGAGGATATAAATATATTCCGGGATATTGCGGCACGGCTGGAACAAACTCCGGTAAAAGGATTCGAAAGTACATCTCTTCCCGGAACAGCAAGTGAACTGCCACTTAACCTGGACGCACTTTATCAATCTTTCCTGAACCTGTCTGCACAGCCGGGAAGTCAATCTCAATTCACGCCGGCACATGATTTCGGGATCGGTATTCCGAAAACGGAACTGTTGAAAAAACTGGCCTATGCAAATACCGACAGCCTACCGGTAGAGCAAATCCGGAAAGACTTCCCGATCCTGCAACAAAAGGTGAATGGCCACGAGCTGGTATGGTTTGATAATGAAGCTACCACCCAAAAGCCCTGGCAGGTAATTGATGCGATCGCCCGATTTTATGAGCAGGATAACTCCAATATCCACCGGGCAGCCCATACCCTGGCAGCCCGTTCTACAGATGCATATGAAGAGGCGCGCCGGAAAGTACAGCATTTTATCAATGCCGCTTCACCGGAAGAGATCATTTTTGTAAGAGGCACAACGGAAGGCATCAATCTGGTAGCACAAACATTTGGGCGGAAATATCTGGAACCGGGCGACGAAGTGGTTGTTTCTACCCTCGACCATCATGCAAATATCGTTCCCTGGCAGCAGATAGCCAGGGAAAGAGGTGCCTTGTTAAAAGCGATACCTATCAATAACCGGGGAGAATTACTCCTGGATGAGTATGAAAGGTTATTGGGGCCAAAGGTAAAGTTTGTTTCAATCGGACATGTAAACAATACATTCGGTACGATTAACCCTGTAAAAGAGATGATCGCAATGGCTAAAAGATGGGGGATAGGTGTATTAATAGACGGAGCCCAATCGATAGCCCATATGCCTGTAGATGTACAGGCACTGGGAGCAGACTTCTTTGTTTTCTCCGGGCATAAAATCTATGCTCCCAACGGCATTGGAGTAGTATATGGTAAAAAAGAGGTACTCGACCGGCTTCCTCCCTGGCAGGGAGGAGGGAATATGATTAAGGATGTTACTTTCGAAGAGACTTTATTTAATGATCCGCCGGCCCGGTTTGAAGCTGGTACTCCCAATGTGGCGGATGCTGTGGGGCTTGGTACGGCACTGGATTATGTTTCACGTATCGGCATTCACACCATCGAAAAGTATGAACATTCCCTTACCGAATATGCACGTGAGCAATTAGGAAAATAAAGGGGCTTACATTGATCGGGAATCCGCAGAACCGTATAAGTGTTGTCTCTTTTGAACTGGAAGGGATTCCTACTCCCGAAGTGGGAAAATTACTCGACCAGGAAGGGATTGCCGTACGTGCAGGCCACCATTGCGCCCAGCCGGCATTAAGAAGGTTAGGATATGAGGCTTCCGTACGCCCGACTTTTGCTTTTTATAATACAAAGGCGGAGATTGACAGATTGATAGTAGCTATCCGGAAAATAGTACAAAGAAATCTCTTACTCCCCTTTCATTAAAGATTTTCATGCCCCGTCCGGGGCTTTTATAATTCAGACCCGGGCAATACCTTGGGTATTGAATATACAACTGGTTGCGAGCCGGAGGCCCAGGATAGGAGGTTAATATCAGCATAGGAAATCTATTATTTATTATACTGTACCTATGGTGTGCTACTATTTGATCTAATAAAATCCCCCGGCGTAGCCGCAGGGCTGTTAAGTTCCCTGATACTCATGGTGTTTTATTAAGTTCCCTGATACTCATGGTGTTTTATATTTTATAGATATATATCCGTGAAATGAACCCGGGCAATCGAAAATCGATCTTGGCCAATACTTTAGGGAATGACTGAATAAAGCAATTCCCAAAGGGGAATTTGAGCAATCGAAGAAGACCGGCACTGGCCAATAGCCTAAGGGTGAGTCAATAACCTAAGATTGAGCCAATGGCAATTCCCAGAGGGAATAACAGTAATCGTAGATCGCCCAGGGTTGAGTGAGCAGAGCGAGCGGTACCCTGGGTTACAAGTGTGCATTTATCTCAACCCCGCAGCGGGTTGCCTATGGACCGGGGAAAACTCCTTAGGGTAAAAATGAAACCCTTACAGGGTTTTTCGGTTGATTATCTGCTTACCTAGGGTACCGTTCGCTATGCTCACTCAACCCTGGGCTATTGGCTTAACCTTCCCGGGCTATTAGCTAAGGGCGGTTTTCCTGGTTGCTTTAACTCTTCCCGGGCATCAGGCGCAAGTAAAATATCAAAAGCTGGTAAAATAATTTAACAGTCCTACGGCGTGGCCGGGGCTATAATATATTGCATCTACGGCCTGAAAAAATCTTTGAGCCTATACAGATTTTAATTTGCTAAAAGTATTATTTATTGGCTAAAACTATATACTTTCTTGTCAATAGTCAGTTATCACTTATTTTTGCGAGCCCCTGTTTATTTATATTAATCACCCCTTTATCTCGATCTTCACCTATTCATTCAGAAAGAAGCTCCTCCCCCGCTCCGGATAAATAATAGTTTAACTGCAACATTTTACCGTAAATTATTATCCTTAATTAACATTTGGTCTCTTTTCCATTATTTTTCCTAAGTAAATAAACCTCTCTTCTTTATTCCGGTTTTAACATTCACAAAGTAAATAGATTAAGTATGAAAAAGATAACATATATATTCCTGATAGGATTCTTATTTACGGCATGTGCCTCTTACCGGACACTTGACCTGAGTAAATTAACCACAGGAATGACGAAAGCGCAGGTAATTGAAAGAGCTGGTTCGCCGGAACGTATACTGGCAGTAAATGATACAGATAACGGTTATCAGGAAGTGTTGCAATACACTACCGGCCGGGGAGAAATTTATGCCCTGGAATTCTGGGGTGATTATTTAACCGGTTATGAATATTTGCAGGATGATGTCAGGTATTATGTACCGGCTGCCTATCCGCCTGCCGTATTGCCTCCTTACGGACGTCCGGTTGTAATCATCCATAATACCTACCGGCCGGAAACAAACAGACCTCCACAGTATCAGCGCCCTCCGGCTACTAACAACCGGCCGGGTGTAACTACTCCTCCCTCTACAGGCGGACGTGAAACAAGCCGGACACCCAGTAGCAGTAGTAGTTCTTCCTCTACAACAACCCGGAGAAGTACGGAACAGAGTGGAGCCAACAATTCAGTATCTCCCAATACTTCACGCAGTGGGCGAAGTCAATAATACTTTTTAAGGATCTGAAAGGTTGAATAAGAAAAAAGAATTAAATTTTTCTGTAAATCCGTAAACAATTCCCTGTTTACTTAGTTATAATAGTGTAGGTACATTTGTCTCACCATTTTAAGGTATATAACTGGCAAAGAATAACTATTAATGGTGATTTTTTACTTGCTTCGGTTACAGTAACTTTGCATCAACTATTTAAATAGGAAAATAATGAAAATCGAGAAAATTACAGGAAGAGAAATTCTTGACTCAAGAGGAAACCCTGCCGTTGAAGTAGATGTAGTATTGGAATGTGGTGTAATGGGACGTGCATCTGTCCCTTCAGGTGCTTCTACAGGTGAGCATGAAGCATTGGAATTACGCGATGGTGATAAAAACCGTTATAGTAAAAAAGGTGTGCAGAAAGCTGTAGAAAATGTTAATAAGGTGATAGCTCCTGTACTGATAGGCCAGTCTGCTCTTGAACAGCGCAAAATTGACATGGCTATGCTAGCTTTGGATGGTACCAAAACTAAAGCAAAATTAGGAGCAAATGCAATTTTAGGTGTTTCACTGGCTGTAGCTAAAGCGGCTGCAGAATATCTGGATATCCCTCTTTACCGTTACATCATAGGAACAGGTAATACATATGTATTACCTGTTCCTATGATGAATATTATTAATGGGGGCTCTCATAGTGATGCGCCAATCGCTTTCCAGGAATTTATGATTCGTCCGGTAGGTGCTAAATCATTTAAAGAAGGCTTACGCATGGGTGCCGAAGTATTCCATGCCTTAAAAAAGGTTTTACATGACCGGGGACTGAGTACGGCAGTTGGTGATGAAGGTGGATTTGCTCCGGCTCTGGAAGGGACGGAAGATGCATTGAATTCCATTTTACAAGCTATTAAAGCGGCAGGTTACGAACCTAAAAAAGATATTACAATTGCACTTGACTGTGCCTCTTCTGAATTCTATAAGGATGGTATTTACGATTATACCAAATTTGAAGGCGACAAAGGTGTAAAACGTACGCAGGATGAGCAGGTAGATTATCTGGAAAATTAATTTCCGAATATCCTATCGACTCAATTGAAGATGGCATGAATGAGAATGACTGGGAAGGATGGAAAAAACTGACCGACCGCATCGGTAACCGTTGCCAACTGGTAGGCGATGACCTGTTCGTTACCAATGTGGAATTCCTTGAAAAAGGCATTAAAGAAGGATGTGCAAATTCTATCCTTATCAAAGTAAACCAGATCGGTTCGCTTACAGAAACATTGAATGCTATCGAGATGGCACACCGGAATGGGTATACTTCAGTAACTTCCCACCGTTCGGGAGAAACGGAAGATGCTACGATTGCCGATATTGCTGTAGCAACTAACAGCGGACAGATCAAAACAGGCTCATTAAGCCGTTCAGACCGTATGGCCAAATACAACCAGTTGCTTCGTATTGAAGAAGAACTGAGCGACCTGGCTGTATACGGATACAAGAAAATTATCAATTAAGTAATATACATAATCGCTAATTTATTATTTACAAACCAGTAGCTATGATAAAGAAGAGGGCTTTTCCGCGAGGAAAGGCCTTTTTACATATCTACCTGTCAATTAGCTTTTTTTATTTGATTTTCTTAATAAATGAGTTAACTTTATACGGAATAGAAACGCACAAACCCACGGTCTGTTAAGGTAAACGGATGAATAATTGTAAAAAATATCTGAGGCTCTTATTACCTGTCCTGTTTGGATTTTATTTGGGTAATCTGATTTGGTATACCTACATCCATATTGTGGATGGGGTAACAATTGTCCACTCCCACCCTTATAAGAAAAGCCAGGGAGAGCCTGTAGACCATGAACATAGTTCGTCCGTCCTGCAACTTCTTAACCAATTCTACCAGATAGAGGTAGCCGGTGTGGATGTAATCCTGTTATTTGAGGCTGTTCATACCGCCTGTATTTATGATATTTCAATCCAACCGATCTATCCGGAATATCTGACTCCGGTAGAGAGAAAACTTTCTTTAAGAGCCCCTCCCCTTGTATAATTATTGATTTTAAGATTGTATTTCGGATATGATATATGAGAAAAGTATATCCGGAAATATCTGGCGTTTATATAAGAATATAAGTCTTCTATAAAGCTGAGTATGATCTGTATTTTATTCTACAGTCTGAAAGCTCAGGCTAATGGAATATTATATGGCTTATCCTAAATCTCCTGTTTTTATTTAATCAATTAATTATACATTACATATGAAAAAGATACTGGCACTTATTATGTGCTTATATATTTCGTCTGGTGCTTTATATGCGGCAGATCCTGAACAAAAAAATCTGATGCTAACGTGTTCGGTCATGTACTTGAAGTATATACCGGCGAACATCTTCCTTTTATTAACGTACTTGTAAAAGGAACCACTATCGGTACCTCTACTGATCATTCAGGGCATTACTTTTTAAAAAATTTACCGGAAGGAAAATTCACGCTTGAATTTAAGGCACTCAGTTATAAAACGGTATCCCATGAAGTAACCCTGGTAAATGGCAAAACACTGGAAGTAAATGCGGAGCTGGAAGAAGACCGGATTGCCTTAGATGGTGTTGTGGTATCGGCCAACCGTGGAGAAACCACCAGACGGCTTGCTCCATCTTTAGTGAATGTACTTGATGCGCAGGTTTTTAATACAACCAATTCCGTTACCCTGGCAGAAGGACTTAATTTCAGCCGGGCGTACGGGTGGAAACAAATTGCCAGAATTGTGGCTTCCAGCAGGTTCGCATTAATGGGCTCGACGGGCCTTATACACAGATATTGATCGATTCCCGTCCTATTTTCAGTGCTTTGTCGGGCGTATACGGGTTAGAGCAAATACCGGCAAATATGATCGAACGTGTGGAAGTTATGCGCGGGGGAGGTTCTGCTCTTTTTGGTTCGTCTGCCATTGCCGGAACCATCAATATTATCACCAAAGAGCCTTTACGCAATTCGGGAGAGTTGACTCACAGCATTACCTCTATGGGAGGAAGCTCCTCATTTGATAATAATACAACGTTAAATGTGTCCTGGTTACTGAAAACGGCAAGGCTGGTATGTATGTATTCGGACAAAACCGCCATCGCTCAGGCTATGACCATGATGGAGATGGTTTTACAGAGATTTCACAACTTAAAAGCCAGACTATTGGTTTCCGTTCATATCTGAAAACCGGTACCTATTCTAAACTAACGTTTGAATACCATCATATGGAAGAATTCAGGCGGGGAGGAAATAACCTGAGCCGCCCTCCCCATGAAGCCGATATCGCAGAACAGTTACAGCACTCGATTGATGGCGGCGGATTAAAATTTGATCTTTTCTCTCCGGATTATAAACATCGCTGGAGTATCTATACTTCTGCCCAAAATACAGACAGGGATAGTTATTATGGTACCGACCAGGACCCGGACGCTTATGGAAAGACTTCTGATCTTACCTGGATGATCGGAAGCCAGTATATATATAGTTTTGATCATTTGCTTTTTATGCCTTCCGACCTGACTGCAGGTATTGAATACAGCTATGACCACCTGAAAGATGAAATGTTAGGTTATAACCGCTTCACTAACCAAAAAGTACACATTGAAAGTGCATTTTTACAGAACGAGTGGAAAAACAATCAGTGGAGCTTCCTGATAGGTGCTCGTCTGGACAAACATAATATGATTGACAATCCGGTATTCAGCCCCCGGGCGAATATCCGTTTTAACCCGACGGAAGATATTAATATCAGGGCCAGTTATTCCAGCGGCTTCCGTGCTCCCCAGGCATTTGACGAAGATATGCATATTTCTGCTGTTGGAGGAGAAGTTTCCCTTATACAACGCTCCAAAGATCTGAAAGAGGAAAAATCGCAAAGTCTCAGTACTTCGGTTGATTTTTATAAACGTGTGGGTGGTGTTCAGTTAAACTTTCTTGTAGAAGGTTTTTATACCAACCTAAGTGATGTTTTTGTACTGGAAGATATAGGAAAAGACGAAATGGGGAATCTCATTAAAGAGCATCGCAACGGTTCAGGTGCAAAAGTTATGGGATTAACTTTAGAAGGCCGCTCCATACTTACTTCATGGCTCCAGTTCCAGGCCGGTTTTACCTTCCAGAGCAGCCGGTATAAAGAGGCTGAGAAGTGGAGTGAGGATGAAGATGTACCTGCCACAAAGAAAATGTTCCGGACACCGGATACATATGGTTATTTCACTTCTACCCTTACTCCTGTTAAACGTTTTACCGCGTCTCTTTCGGGTACTTACACAGGAAGTATGTTAGTACAGCACCTTGCGGGTTATATTAACCAGGATGTAGCTGTAAAAACACCGGATTTTTTCGATATGAATATTAAATTCGCCTATGAAATCCCTGTTTACCACGAAACAGGAATTGAAGTAAGTGCCGGCATTCAGAATATTTTCAACGCCTACCAGTCTGATTTTGACAAAGGAAAAGAGCGGGATGCTTCTTATATTTACGGGCCATCATTACCCAGAAGCTATTTTGCAGGAGTAAAAATAAAGTTTTGAAAAAGCGAAGCCACCGCGAATCACTTCGGGGTGGCTCCTTCTAATTCTCTGTCAAGTAATTAGAATAATGTTTTCCCATCAATCATTTTGGAAAACTTTTTCTTTAATATCTTATCCTATTTTTGCCTGGATATGAATTCGATTTGAACATTAATTCAGACTGAATTCAATTAATGAAATAATTGCATCGGTATCTTTAAAAGATATCTTTTGGTCTTTGATGTAAGTATCAATTTGGACTTTTTTATCAGGGAAGAGCTTTATAAAACTTTTTGCATCTTTGATTTTCTCTATTTTACCATTTCGTTGAAAGAGATAAGAGGTTTCATCTTTGTAATCATAGACCGCATTATCCTGCATCGTCATTTTCTGATCATGAATGCCTGCTTTACTTAAATCGATCGTTTCAACAGTTCCTTGTGTTGTGGTGCCCATCGCACCTTTTCTTCCTTTGTTAATTTTCTTTATTTTATAATCCAGCAATATTTTATATTGAGGCGTAGTATGAATTACATCCAGGAAACGACCATTATAAGGAATCATTTTGTGATCGCCCAGATATAAGGTGTTAATATCATTAATCGATTGTAATTTAAGTATTTCGCCATCTTCTTTCATAAAATGCATTTCCTGTTTTGCATAATTGTAATTAAAAGAATCACGGATAGGAGGTCCTTTCTTCATCGTAGCAACTGAGACAGTAAAATTTTCCAGTAAATATTCATTCTGATGTAATTGCGCATGAATTACTATAGGGGAAAAAGTACAGAATAAAAACATAAGCTTTTTCATATCCTTTTAGTTTTAGATGAATAAGGAAATGAAGGGAAGTTTTTGAGTACTTCCCCCCCATTTTAATACTATTAGCTTATTTAGCCCAGAATAACTTAGTATAATAGCTATCTGTTCCACCCATTGCCTGAAGTTGTGCCTGATAATTAGCTGTATTGTAGTCACGCTCCGAGCTGGGATATATTATTCTGTCCAGAGGGGTTGGTAATGTTTCAGCTTTATCGTCTACCGAAATATACAATTCCGGATAGCCTGTTCTGCGCAGTTCGTTCCAGGCCTGAGCGCCTTGTAAATACCCAAAGTTCAACCATTTCTGAGTAGCGATCAATTCTTCCTTATTAGAAGCAGCATCCCACATAGCTTCGGCATAAGCTATTATATCACTTTCAGCCGGCATATCATATTTCCGGACGGGTGATTCCGTAAGATTTGGATTGAGTGAAGTTGCGTTCAAATCATACCAGAACTTCACAGATTCCAACAGACCTTTCACAAATGCATCTTTAGCATTACCACTCGCCCATCCCTTTTGGAACGCTTCCGCCTTCGTCAAATGTACTTCAGCAGCAGTCACAATAGGACTTTTCAAATTTCTGTTAAAAATAATTGTTGTAGAGTCTATTTGTGCATATGCCGCATATGCTGCAGACTGATTAGCCGTATTTGCCTGTTGTGTTGAAAACGGATCGTGCGTAGAAAGACCTTTATATTCTCCACTTGCATTTGTAGTATACATCACCTGCAAACACGGATCGTTTTGTCCTAATGTAGCTTCTGTTAACATTACATCTAACATCGCCTGACTGGCAAAACGATGATCTTTAAAACCATCATGAAAACCATCACCAAAATTTATTCCGGCCGGATTGTCGGTTGAAAAACTTGCGGAATTATCAGACAATGCTACTATATTCTCACTTAACTCTTCCACCAGGGGATAATTTCCATTAACAATTTCCCTGATCACCTGTTGTCCTTTTTCGGCCAATACCCCCTGAGAAGCCACACGCGTTGCCAAACGCAAACGTAGAGAATTACAATATCTGATTCATTTATCCATATCTCTCTGGTTTATAAAATCCTGACTTTCCAAACGACTTTTCGAAACTCCCGCATTCAGTTGCTGATAGATCGTTCCTAAGTTGTCGAGCATCATAGTATACAGATCGGTTGCTTTATCATAGCTCGGATAAGATGAGACCAAGTCGTTTGTTACAATAAGCATACCTGCTTCATGGAAAGGTACATCTCCGAAAGCGTCTATTACCTGAGATAAATGATCATAAATAAAAATCTCCGACAACAGATAGTAAACCAGACTAACTTCTTTTTCCGCATCCGACAGCGCTTCATAATTGGCCTGTAGTTCGCAGAATTGTGTCAGCGTATTGTAAAAATCCTGCCATCTAGCATTGGTATACCGGTCTATAAGTGAATATCTGGAACCCCTGAATTGATAAAACTAATGGTTTGCGCATATGCAGAAAGTCCACCATTTTCCCACGTGAACATACGCCAGTAAGAGTTATAAGTAAAGCCTGCCCCGGTATAAAACACACCTGTCATTAGCTTAGCACAAGATGCAGTACCTGTTTTGCTGGGATCTTTATACTTATCGGAATAATCGTCGTCAGAACAACCGATTAAGCCATACACTATTACTAACCCTAATAATAATGAATATATCTTTTTCATTTTCTGTCTTTTTAATTATTTATATATTTTCTAAATTAGAAGCTGGCACGCAATGTAACACCAAATGAACGGGTAGTAGCTGTAGACCCACCTAGTTGTGTTTGTCCGATTCAGTTGGTAGCATCATATGCTTCCACATCAAATGCAGGCATATTTTGTAAATGTAGAATGGATTACGGGCAAAAACAGAAACCTGTAGGTTCTTACACATAAATTTAGAAATAAGAGATGCCGGCAGATTATAACCTAAAGAGATCTCACGTACTTTTATATACGTATTATCAAACACAGAATGTGAATAATACCTACGTGCACTTGTACCCCAACCTCATGTCGCATTATACCAATAATCAGAACCAACTACAATATCATTAGGAGTTCCGTCTTCTTTTACCCCTTTAAGGATCATACCATTATCATATACCTTTTCGCCGTTGGGACCTGCGGATGCAGTAGTCTCTATATAATTATTATCGCCATCCAGATAATATGCCAAACCTCCATGGGCCGCATCGCGGTATTTCATCGATTCAACCAGAGAGCCACGGCTCATCATATATTGATAAGGTGTGTTCATTACCGCACCGCCAATTCTGAAATCCAACGAAGCATCAAAAAAGAAATCTTTATAACTTACCGATGTTCCAACCCCCCCCCCCGGATACTTTAGGCATATAGTTACCCACTTTCACCATTTCATCCGTTACTTTATAGAATCCATCTTCGGCAACAATCTTATTTCCATTCGCATCAGGAGCAGGAGCATACGCATAGATATCTCCTGCAGAGCGACCTACTGTTGAAATCATTTTAGCAGCACCGTCTAATTCCCAATGAGTTAATTGGTCAATTCCGTCAGCTAATTTGCTTACTTCATTCTTATAAATCGAGAAATTTCCACGAAGTTCCCAGTTCCAGTCTTTGGTACGGATCGGGGTACCATATACCGCTACTTCCAGTCCTTTATTCTTTAACTCTCCGACATTCATCAAAAGAGCCCTACCTCCGGCAGAACCAGGAATGGTTGTTTCCAAAATCTGATTTTTAACGGTGTTTGTATAGAGAGAAACATCAAAGCCTAAACGGTTACCCAAGAATTTTCCTTCCAATCCAAATTCCCATTCATATTTCTTTTCCGGTTGTATACCTTCATTTCCAACTGTTGTACCTACTATGTTATAGATGTACCCGCCTGTAGTCAATTGAGTATAAGCCTGATTAGCATTGTATATATCAAGGGCATTACCTACAATTCCATACGAAATACGTACTTTTCCATAATCAAACCAGGCCGGCCGGCTGTCTTTCATCAACTCGGTATAAACAATACTACCGTTTACCGAAAGATAGAAGAATGAATTATTTCCTGGCGCTAACGTAGATATTTTTTCCTGACGAGCGGTACCTTCCAGGTAAGCCCAACTGTCATAAGATAAACTTATGGTCCCAAAGAAGGCCGTTTTTAAGAGTTCTTTTTTAGTCATATTGGCATCTTTATTACCAGTACTGGCATTGAGATGAAACCAGTTTTCAACAGACAGACCTTCTGTAGTACGTACTTCAGAGATAAATACAGACTCATTTCTTCCCTGCCAGCCGACCGCTGCACTCAAATCGATTTTTTCAGTAAGGCTTCTGTCGTAACTTAACATTACATCCCCATGTTATTGTCTGATACCGTCTGTTTTTTAAGCTGTAAGACCCGGAAGGATTACTAACCAGATAAGATTGTACGGAACTCTCTTTGTTTTCAATCTTTTCAGTGGTATAGTCGGTTGCAATGCTTCCTTTCAGGATCAGTCCGTCAATAATCTGCCAACTTGGAGCAACTCTGGCAATCAAACGATTGGATGTTTCCAATTGTTCCTTTGCATAAATATTCCATAAATATTCATCATTCAGATGATACATTGCAGGAGTTCATTCATACCCCTCTTCCGGAATTAAGTGGGAATTATTGGAATAAATCTGATTCCGGTACCCAAGGCTGGTTATAGCCGTTTTTTTGAACCAGTCTAAAGCGTCGAAAACGCTAAACATACCATCAAAGTTGTTTGTTAAACGGCTGATACGGTAAGGGCGATTTTTAATATCCTGAATAATATAGTTCGCACTATAATCCACTTTCAACGTTTTAGAGATATTTTGGGTACCTGCCAGATTGAAATTATGTTTGTTATAGGTAGAATTATACTGTGTTGGCTTATTATCAACATAAGTATAAGATGAACGCATATTTCCTTTCTCCGACCCGTTAGTAATAGCAACATTGTATTGTTGGTTTATACCTGTGCGGAAAATATCACTCCATGGATTCGAACTATATGATTTATACTGGCGCACCGTACCATCATAATATAAAATATCGCTACCATCAATGGCTGGTTATTCCCTGTTATAGAGTTCAAACCACGTACATTAATAGAAATTGCACCGGTAGCACCACCGGTAGCCGTTTGAATACGTACCCCTGCTGCTTTACCATAAAGAGCAGTACCCAGGTTAGGAGATGCTGTTTTTACCAAGTCATCGGAAGCAATTGTAGTTACCGCATATCCTAATTTTTTCGCATCTTTCCTGATACCTAAAGCCGTTACTACAACTTCATCCAGTGTCTGAGAATCTTCCACTAATTAATTTGTAAGAATTCTGGCTAGTTACCGGAAATTCCTGAGCAATGTAACCAATAAAAGAAACTACAATAGTTTCTCCTTCTTTGACGTCTAGTACAAATTGGCCATCTAAGTCTGTAATAGTACCATTGGTGGTTCCTTTAACAACAGATGCTCCTGCTACAGGGCCCATGAAATCCTCGACAACTCCAGTTACCTTTTTGGATTGTTGAGCAACAGCAGTACTTTCTGTTACTGCATTAGCAGATGTGCTAATAGTTGCAGGCGAACATAATGCCACTGCTACCAGCACAAGGCTAACAGGTTTAAAAAGTTTAATCATAGAGTAATAATTTTTAATTTAACATGAATAGATAGAATATAAATTAGATTTATCGCATGATTTTCCTTTACAGTCTTTAAATGCGGATTGTGGGTTATTTTTCAGACTTTAATAATGATATTTTTGTAGGAGGATTATATAGATTATTATCTTTTAATGAAAAGGACATATTCACATTAAATGATGAGTACTATTTATATTTCACATCCTATTCAATTAATGGTGAATCTTTTCCATTTTATTCTCATAAAAACATGAAGAAAGAAATGGAAAAGAATATTTTAGATCTTAAATATAACGAAAATACAATTAGCCTAATTTTTAGTTCCTCTAATTACCTATCTCCCAATTCTACTAAATATCAATATAAACTTCAGGGATTAGATCAATATTGGATAGAGAGTGATTATAATACCATTACTTACCATTCTATCCCTTCCGGAGAATATGAACTCCTAATTCGGGAGCAAAAAATACTGAAAAACAACTTACTCTTTTTCTGCACGTACATCCTCCCTACTGGAGATCAATACTAGCAATTATTCTCTATATACTCATCTTTTTTATAGTTATAACAATTATCATCCGATTTAATAAAAGTAAAGCTGTTTTGCAATTCCGTTTAGCTTTAGAACAACGTGAAATGGAGAGGATAGAAGAATATACTAAAAATAAACTGGATTTTTTTACCAATATTTCCAATGAATTTAGAATCCCCCTGACTATAATCATAACTTTATTGGATAGATTAACATTTGAGATTCCTTATACTAGTAAAAAGAAAGTAGAAAGAGTAAAAAACAGACTTTATACCTTCACTCTCTTCTTAATGAGCTAATTGATTTTAGAAAAGCAGATGAAAATCAATTAACATTGAAAATATCATATGTTGATTTTCCAGAGTTCCTTAAGGACTTACATACGGATTACATAGATTATGCAACAGAAAGGAAAGTTACCTTAAAATTAAATCATTTACCTGAAAAAGAAATGGTTTGGATAGATTTTAATCAATTACAAAAAGTATTTTCTAATCTAATTTTTCTACTAATTCATATTACAAAACCAAACGGAGAGATAATGATCTCTACATGTAGGAAAACCCACTATCTGGAAGTAACTTTATCTACATATCCAATCTCTCTAAACAAGGAACAAAATGAACAATTAGAAAGGATGATTAATAATAAAAATTCAAAAGAAAGCCTCTCATTTCTACCGGATAATGGCTTTAATTTAGCTTTATCAAAAGTATAATCCAACTGCATAAAGGAAATCTGAAAATTAAACAAATTGACTCAGGTATATCATTGGTAGTACAACTACAAACCGGTAAAAGCCACTTCAATCAGACACAAATACAAGAAACAGATCATAATCTAGTTTCTAAAGCAGAAATTACTCTTAAAGAAAAATTCGACATAGAAAAATATTCAACTTCTGAAAAGTTAAAAAAACGGCGATAAAAAATTCAAAATGCTCATCATCGAAAGCAATGAAGAGGTCAAAAATTCTCTCATAGAAGTATTCTCTTTACTATATGAGGTGAGCGAGGCGAGAAACCAAAATGAGGGATACACAAAAGTCCTTCACTTATTACCGGATATAATCCTATGTGAAATTTCTTCAGAAGAGATTGGAGGATTAGAGCTATGCAAACAGCTTAAATCTAATATTAAAACCCTCCAGATCCCATTTATTGCATTAACCCTTTATCCATCGGAAGAACAGGAAATAGAGAGTATACAGTGTGGAGCAGACAGTTACTTCATAAAACCATTCAACGTAGAAGCACTGTTTTTAAAATGTAATTCATTAGTAAACAACAGAAATCAAATTATATACAAATATACCAATCAAAAAAAATGTAGAAAGTATCCAGATGACTACCAATATAAAAGACTAACAATTTCTGGAAGCTGCAATAAAATCTTAGAAGCCATCTTAGATAACATTCATTTTGACACCACACTTTGGAGTAAAGAGTTAGGAATTGGCCGTACATGCTTATTTAATCAAATTAAAAATATAACAGGAATGACACCAAATGACTATATTCTCCATATCAAAATGAATAAGAGTAGGATATTATTAACACAAAATGCAAATCTTATGATCGCAGAGATAGGATATTTATTAGGATTTTCCAATCTTGCTTATTTTAGTAAATGTTTCAAAAAACAATTTGGCATTACTCCGCAGGAATATCGTAAAAATAAAATTCCGGTAATACCACAGCAGAATAATAATAAGTTTTCCTATAAATTAAAGAGAAGTCTAATAGGATAACAACCTCTTTATTTTTATCCTAAAATACTTAATTTATATCCATGATCTCCTGAACTTCTTCTGCGTAATCGAAAGGTAATTCCCTACTAAATACAAAGATTCTCTCAAAATGCTCTACCTCCCACGTATTATCTCCATGGTAATTATAGACATATATATGAGGCTCATTATCTATAATACATAGCAGATCATTGGAATATAAAGTTTCAATTACTACACTATCTTCTCCTTTTTTTATAGCAGGATACCTATATTGTAATAATAGATCTTTTTTGCATAAAATGCTACCTTCCCACAATCTTTCATTGGAGAGATAAGCTTTTTTGTATATGAATTAATACGATCCAATGAGATAAAAGGCATGCCGGCTTCCCGCTCTCTATAATATAATTCATTTGGGTAGATAAACGATCAGGATTATACCAATCATCATCATCCCATTGACAAATATATTCTCCGTCCGCCTCTCTTATACTTATGTTCCTGAGTTCACCTAATGGTATTTTATTCCCGAACTCTCGATTTTCACCCGTTTAATATTTCCGGCAAAATGTCGAGTTGAAATAAATTCGGATGTGGCTTGATCTTCTTCCTCATAAACAATTACCAGCTGTTTATTTTCATATGTCTGATTTATAAAGCACTCTATAACCCTCTGCAACATACGGGGTTTTAAATGAGTGACACATAAACACGAAATAAGAGGTTGTTTTTCCGGATGAACCGGGTGAGCTTTATTTCCCATACAATTAAGATTAAAGTATTATTAGAATTTTTTCTTTAATAGATTACATAAGCGTACCAGACAATCGGTTGCCTGCTCTTCTTCCTGTTTTTGAAATGCCTGTTTATAAGGAAGTTCTTTTCAGTGATAAAAATTTAAATATAGCTTATTATCTATATAGCACCTTTTTAAAAAAGAGGCTAACTCCTTCGGTTCCTTAAAATCATTTACATTTACAAAACAATTTTCTCCCGGAATAAAAGTTTCAATATTAGGAGCTCCCAGGTATATGGGAACTGCTCCTGCCAACAAATGGTGATAGAACTTTTCCGTCACATAATCCGGATATATGGCATTCTCAAAAGCGATAACAAATTTATATTTGGAATATATATTTAGTTTAGTACTTCTCCCGGAATCTTCCATCAACGTTTTATTATTTAACCAGGCTCCGTAAGAATCTATCTCAACATATTTCATTAATTCAAGAATATATTCTTGTCTGGCACTTTGATTAAAAAGGCTGGAAATAAACATGCAAATTTTATTTTGTTTCTCTAAAGGGTTTTGCTGTTGCATAAGTTTTTCTTTGAACCTACGATGATAAAGACAAGGTATATCCGAGGCTAAATGATAATCCATTGTTATATCAAACAGTTGTGTTATCTCCGGATCCTTCATCCATAAATGATTTTCTTCGCATTCCATATTCCAGCTGATCCAGACCTGCCCGGGTACTTTTGTTATATCATCGTCCAGATATTTATGCAGATCAGGCATATGGAACACCACATAATTAGCCTCTAAAAAATATTTTCTGTCTGTTGTAATTATAAAAAATGATTATCCGCATAATGTCCGTTGATTTATTGAACATCATATGAATGTT